>JABFSW010000201.1 GCA_013140415.1 Nitrosarchaeum sp. | reverse complement strand
CTAGTTAGATGAAATGTGGAAGATAATTTTGATTTTCAGCGTATCACAAAAGATAAATTCCAAAATACGACGGGAAAATGTGTTTTATGACTGAAAGAGGAATTCTTGCATTTTCTGGAGGACTAGATACTTCAGTAGTAGTAAAATATCTTCAAGAAGAATACGATATGGATGTCATAACAGTAACTGTAGATGTAGGTCAAGGAGATGATCAGAAAAAAATTGAAGCCAAAGCAAAAAAGCTTGGAGTAAAAAAACATTACAACATAGATGCAAGAAAGGAATTCGTTGAAAATTTTATTTTTCCATCAATTAAGGCAAATGCACTTTATCAAAAAAAATATTGTCTAGCAACAGCATTGGCCAGACCATTAATTGCAGAAAAAGTTTTAGAAATTGCAAAAAAAGAAAAAGTAACAGCACTAGCTCATGGATGTTCAGGCAAAGGAAATGATCAAGTAAGATTTGATATAACATTACGTTCTGGTTCTGATTTACCAATTATTGCACCAATTCGAGATAAAAATTTAGACAGAGTAACAGAGTTAAAGTTTGCAAAAAAACATGGAATTGAAATTGATTCAGTAGCAAAAAGATTCAGCATTGATCAAAATTTGTGGGGACGTGCAATTGAAGGTGGAGTTTTAGAAGATCCATATAATGAACCTCCTGAAGATGCATTCATTTGGGTAAAAACAAAAAATTTACCAGACAAACCAACATACATGGAAATTAAATTTGAAAAAGGAATACCAATTGCAGTTGATGGAAAAATTCTTGAACCCATAAAATTAATCGAGTATGTAAACAAAAAAGCAGGCGATGCAGGAGTAGGAATTGTTGATCACATTGAAGACAGAGTGGTGGGAATAAAATCTCGTGAAGTTTATGAAACTCCAGGAGCCATATGTCTTATTGAAGCTCATGCAGATTTAGAAAAAATGGTTCACACAAAACACGAAAATAAATTTAAATCAATTATTGATGATGAGTGGGCATATCTTGCATATTCAGGATTATGGCAAGATCCACTAAAACAAGATCTAGATGCATTTATCCAAACATCACAAAAACCAGTATCAGGAACTGTAAAACTAAAGCTCTTCAAAGGAAGCATTCGTGTTGTGGGACGAAAATCAGAATATTCACTGTATAGTCACAAGATCGCCACTTATGGTACAGAATCAACTTTTGATCAAAGATTGGCAAAAGGATTTGTAGAATTATGGGGAATTCAATCAACAGAAGCTAATAAATTACAAAAGAAAATGTCAACAAAAACATGAACTGTCAAGAATGTGATGCAACTCTTAACATCCCAGACGATGCCTCTATTGGAGAAATTATCTCCTGTCCTGATTGTGGCGCCGACTTTGAGATCGCAAAGAAAAATGGATCTACTGTTGAGCTAAAACAAGCAGAAAGTGTAGGCGAAGACTGGGGAGAGTAATGTCAAAAATTTGTATTGTATTTGACCGCCTAAGAACGGAAGAAAAGATGCTTGAAAAAGAAGCATCAGATCTAGGTCACGATGCAGTAATGCTAGATGCCAAAACCACCCAAATCAATACAGATAGTAAAAGAAAGGATTTTGACTTTGGGAATGTTGTTTTAGAAAGATGTGTTAGTTATTTTAGAGGACTGCATTTTACTGCTAGTCTTGAATTTATGGATGTGCCAGTACTCAATAAATTTCAAGTTGCAAATCAATGTGGAAATAAAATGTTCATGACACTACTTTTGAAAAAATACAATGTCCCTACACCAAAGACATATTTTTCATTTTCGAGTGAAAGTGCATCAGAAAATATAGAAAAAGTTGGATATCCTCTCGTAATCAAACCAGTCATAGGAAGTTGGGGCAGAGGTGTAATGCAATTAAAAGACAAGGATACCGCAGACGCATTATTTGAGATTAGAGATATTACAGATAGCCCACATGATAGAATTTTCTATCTTCAAGAATTGATAAAAAGACCACCAAGAGATATTCGGGTTATCACAGTTGGCGATGAACCAATAGCTGCCATGTATAGAAAATCATCAGGCGGTTTTAAAACAAACATAGCATTAGGAGCAGATCCGGAATTATGTGAGATCACAAAAGAGATCGAAGAGATATCTACAAAAGCATCAAAAGCCATGGGTGGAGGAATTTTAGGGATCGACATAATGGAAGATGAAAAGCGAGGGTTGGTAGTACACGAAGTTAACAATACCGTTGAGTTTAAGGGATTGGCAAGAGTGTCACGACGAAATATTCCAAAAGAAATGGTAGAATTTGCCTTAAACTATGTTAGGAAATAAATTATACTTCCTTACGAGAGGATTATCATGAAAGTTGGTGTTGTAGGAGCATCAGGTTATGTTGGAGGAGAAACACTTCGTCTCTTAGTAAATCATCCAGATGTAGAGATCGCAATGGTCACCTCACGACAACATGTTGGTGAGTATCTTCATAGAATTCAACCCAGTTTGAAAGGATTTACCGATCTAACTTTTTCAGAATTAGATTATGATAAAATGACAGATAAATGTGATATAGTATTTACTGCAGTTCCACATGGAACAGCAACTGAAATTGTAAAAGCATTGTATGACAGAGGTCTAAAGGTCATTGATTTGAGTGCAGATTATAGATTGCACAATCCTGCAGATTATGATAAATGGTATGGCTGGGAACATCCACATCCAGATTATTTACCAAAATCAGTATTTGGAGTTCCAGAGTTACACAGAGAGCAAATCAAAAAAGCACAACTAGTTTCTTGCCCAGGGTGTATGGCAGTAACTTCCATGTTAGCACTTGCACCACTTATTCGAAATGATTTAATTGATTTAGAACACATCATTGTAGATTCTAAAATTGGTTCATCAGGAGCAGGTTCTGGTTCAGGAACTGCTCATGCAATGAGAGCAGGAGTTATCAGACCATACAAGCCAGCAAAACACAGACACACAGGTGAAATAGAACAAGAATTAAGTGAAATTGCAGGAAAGAAAATTCGTGTCTCAATGAGTCCACACGCAGTAGATGTAGTTCGTGGAATTTTATGTACAAATCACACATTTATGAAAAAAGATATTGATGAAAAAGAAATATGGAAAATATATCGTGAATCTTATGGTCAAGAAAAATTTATTCGATTGATTCGAGATAAAAATGGATTGTATAAATTCCCAGATCCAAAATTTGTAGTTGGTTCAAACTTTTGTGATATAGGTTTTGATATAGATGAAGAAAATCATAGATTGATTGCTATTTCAGCATCTGATAATCTAATGAAAGGTGCAGCCGGTTCTGCCATACAAAACATGAATGTCATGTGTGGCTTTGATGAAATGGATGGCTTGAGATACACACCGCTCACTCCAGTATAGAAATGATCACAATCAAAATCGGTGGAAGCGTAGTAGATAATTTACATCCATCAACTATTTCAGATATTAAAAAAATTGCAGAGACAGAAGGAATAATTATAGTTCACGGAGGAGGAAAAGAAGTTACAAAAGTTTGTGAACAACTTGGAAAAGAACCAAAATTTGTAACCTCACCTAGTGGAATAAAGAGTAGATACACAGACAAAGAAACAGTAGAAATTTTTACAATGGTAATGTCTGGACGAATCAATAAAACAATTGTTCAAATGCTTCAAAAAAATGGAATCAATGCAATTGGCCTTTCTGGTGTTGATGCCAGAGTAATTCAAGCAGAGAGGAAAAAAACACTATTAATTATCAACGAAAAAGGTCGAAAACAGGCAATCGATGGAGGATATACAGGTAAAATTACAAAAGTCAATTCGGATTTCATTAAATCACTTTTAGATCAAGGTTTGACGCCTGTAATTTCACCTATTGCAATTAGTGAAGAATCAGAGTTTCTCAATGTTGACGGAGACAGAGCAGCAGCATATGTAGCAGGAAGTGTAGGATCTGATAAAGTGTTGTTCATAACAAATGTAGATGGACTTTTGATGGATGACAAACTTGTAACTAAACTAACATTAGCAGAAGCAAAGGAAATCAGACCAAAGGTAGGTCCAGGTATGGAAAAGAAAATTCTTGCATCTACTGAAGCTCTAGACATGGGAGTAAAAGAAGCACTCATTGCAAATGGTCAAAGAGAAAATCCTATATCAGCAGCCATAGCACACGATAACTGTACGGTGATTAAACATGACTGAAGATGACTTTATGGGAGGTCTATATCAAAGATTTCCAGTTACAATTGAAAAAGGAGTGGGATCTCATGTTTGGGATATTGATGGAAAAGAGTACATTGATTGTATGGGAGGATATGGTGTAGCAATTGTCGGACATCAAAATAAAAGAGTTGTAAAAGCAATCAAAGAACAAGTAGACAAAATAATCACAGTACATAGTTCACTATACAATAAAACCAGAGAAGAATTTCTCAAAACATTAATTGGTCTTGCACCAAAAGGATTGACTCAAGTTCATCTAAACAACAGTGGTGCAGAAGCAATAGAAGCTGCAATAAAATTTGCAAGAAAGTTCACTGGCAAAAAAGGAATGGTTGCAATGAAAGGATCATATCATGGAAAATCTCTTGGGGCCCTCTCGTTAACATTTAATCCAAAATACAAAAAAGCGTTTGAACCACTAGTTGAAAAAGTTTCTTTTGCATCATTTGGAGATATTGAATCTCTTCGTTCTACAATTGATGAAGATACTGCATTTGTTATTTTAGAACCAATTCAAGGTGAAAGCGGAATCAATGTTGCACCAGATGGATTTTTACAAGAAGTAAGAAAGGTTTGTGACGAAAAAGGAATCCTTCTAATTTTTGACGAAATACAAGCAGGATTAGGTAGAACGGGACGACTATGGGCGTGTGATCATTGGAATACTGCACCAGATATCTTATGTCTTGCAAAAGGTATTGCGGGGGGAGTTCCAATGGGTGCAACTTTAGTAAGACCAGATATTCTTGCTTCAATGAGTAAAGGAGAACACTCTTCAACATTTGGAGGAAACCCTCTTTCTTGTGCTGCAGGAATAGCAACATTACAAGCACTTACGCAAGACGGTCTAATTGAAAATGCTGAGAAGATGGGGAAACTATTCAGAGAAGGTTTGGAAAAATTAAAAGAAAAACATTCCATAATTAGAGAAATCAGAGGTAAGGGATTGATGATAGGCGTAGAATTAAAATTCGAGGTAAAAGACATTCTGATGAACCTTATGAAAGAAGGAATTCTAATGCTATATTCAGGTAGAAACATTCTAAGAATTCTTCCACCATTAGTAATATCTAAAGAAGACATAACGAAAGTTTTACAAACCCTGGATATTGTACTTACTAAAGAGGAGCAAAAAAATAATGTATAAAGATAAAGTAGATGAAAAAATAATAAATTTTCTTAAAGAAGACTCTAGAGAATCTTTTGTAGATATTGGAAAGAAACTAAAATTATCAGAATCAGCTGTTAGAAGAAGAGTAAAAAATCTAGTAGACAGTAAGACTATCAAAAGATTTACTGTTGAGATAGGAGAAGAAAACGCTACAAGTGCTATTGTGTTAATATCTGTAGATTCTGCGACAGATACATCAAAAGTTTCAGAAAAACTTGCAAAATTAGAAGGAGTCAAAACAGTTTATGAGATTACAGGCCAGTATGACATAACTACAATAATTAGCGCAACAAATATTTCTGAAATAAACAGTAGCATAGATGCATTAAGAAAAATTCCAGGTGTGATTGACACCAACACAGTAATTATTTTAAGAAAAGTAGCATAAAACGACTTTCGGTTTATAATTTCCATACTTGCCTAAATTAGGATCATCACAAGTAATTTTCAGCGAAAGTAGTACGAATATATTTATATTCTCAATTTATGTGAACGTTTTCTGTAATGAAAGATCCGAATCACTATGCAGACATTTACAATGCATATGATAAAAATCCAAAGAAAATCAAAGTATTAGATAGTACTCTAAGAGAAGGAGAACAACACCCAGGAGTTTCATTTACAAATAAACAAAGAATACAGATTGCATGGATGTTAGATTATTTTGGAGTAGATCAAATTGAAATTTCACCAGTTGTTTCCAAAGATCACAAAGAAGCAACTAAAACAATTATCAAGCAAGGATTAAAAGCAGACATCGTATCTCATGGAAGAGCTCTCAAAGAAGACATAGACATTTCATTAAGCTGTGATGCAAAATGGTGTGCTGCATATCTTGGAATTTCAGATATTCATCTAAAAGACAAGCTACGAATTACAAGAGAAGAAGCCTTGAACAGAGCAGTTGAAACAGTAGAATATGCAAAATCACATGGACTAAAAATTAGATTTACAGTGGAGGATGGAAGCAGAGCAGAACCAGAATTTTTGTTAAAAGTGTGTAAGGCAATTGAAGAAGCAGGAGTGGATAGGATAAGTTTGCCAGATACTGTTGGAATTATGCGTCCAATAGGGATGTATAATTTTGTTAAAACAGTAAGAGATGTAATAGACGTTCCACTTGATGCACATGTTCACAATGATATTGGATTTGCAGTAGCTAATGCATTTTCTGCATGTGATGCTGGGGTAGATCAGATACATACCACAATTGATGGAATAGGAGAAAGAACCGGTATTCCACCTCTTGCAGAGGTTGCAGTAGCATTAACATATCTATACAAATCACCAAATGATTTCAGATTAGATATGCTACTAGATTTGTCTAGGCTAATCGAGGAATATACTTCGATTAAACCATATGATTCAAAACCAATTGTAGGTTCTTCTGCATACAAACACAAAGCAGGAACACATCTTGCAGCAATACTACGAAATCCTGCAGCCTATGAACCAATTCCACCAAGAGCAGTTGGAAACACACGAAGAATTGTCTTTGGGGAATTGGCAGGAAAAACTGGCGCCGCATACTTGATGTCAATTTTAGGTCTTGAAAAAGACGATGCAGGTGCCAAGGCAGTGGCCGCAGGTCTAAAAGAACTCAGAATGGGAGATTTAATTGAAATTCCACTAGAAGACAGACTTGAAAAAAAGATAATTAATGATAAATAAAGAGGGAAAGTGAGGAGAAAACATGTCAAAATGTGAAGAATGTGATGCAGATATTTCCGTTCCAAAAGATGCAGTGGAAGGAGAAATTGTAACATGTCCAGAATGTGGCGC
>JABFSW010000183.1 GCA_013140415.1 Nitrosarchaeum sp. | reverse complement strand
AAATTAAAAAATAAAACTAATTTTTAACAATCATCACATAATTGTAATAATTGATCAGTGATGATATCACTCTAGGCTCTAATTTTTTGAGAAAACTATTTTTGAGCTTGTTGATATGAAAAAATTTACTCTGGTTATGTAATATCAATTTTGAGATATTGGTCATGTCAGAAATCGAGGCATATGATGTCAAGGCACACAAAAAAGTGACTATGAAAAACCCAAAACCATACTTGATGAAAAATGGCTCATGGGCACTTAAAGGAACTAGTTCTGCCACAGGGATTACTTTATTCAAAATTGTTGGCAAAAAACCTTCAATCTCCCATTCAAGACTAGATATTCTGAGAAATGTGTTTACAAGCAGAAAATGTGAATGTGACAGATTCTGCTAGTATTTTTTTGTAGATGAACATATCAGGATTATTCATTATGATAAACAATAATTCGAAAGTGTTAATTTGATAAATTCTCAGAAATACATCATGTCTGGTGAGATAGAATGGCATGGAAATTTTTATGGTATTTCATGGGCATATGAGAAAGACAGGTTGGTAGTATCTACTGTCTTTGAGGATAAAAAAGAGGCAATGGAAATTGCAAGAGAGATCAAAGATTGGAGTGATAAATTTACAAGATTAACAATTATTGAAAAAGAAAATGGGGAGTATTCCATTTGCTGTTATCAGGATCCACAAATTTCAAAGAATGGAAAAAATATTGGATTGTATCGTACAGGCATGCGTCAAAGTGGTGGATATGAGCAAGTAAAGCCAATGATTACAGAAAAATCACCACTGCTACAAATTGCATATGCAGCAGATGTAAGAGACATGAATACCTACGAGCAAATATCACGACTAGTACCGATGAGAAAATGTAGAATAATCTCAGAGAAAGAGTTGAAAAAGCAAGAATTTTTCTATGAAAAGGCTGCAGAAAAAATTAATCAAAAATAAATGAATTTTAAGACTATTTTAAAAATATGGAAAATCAATATTTTATAGATGTTTTTCAATAAGCTTAAGTTCACACAAAATTTAGAAAACCATTGAAAATCACTGAACTTAGACGTCCTAGTATTTTGCTACTTATTTTAGGTCTTATCTTAACTCTGGTTGGATTTACAATGTTGTTAAATCCTCAAGACAGTATTATCAACATGATTTTTCTAAGCATGTTTGGTATTGGCATGTTTATGTTTGGATTGGGTTTTTCAATACTTTATCAGATAAGAAAATACAAACCATAAATTAATTTTCAAAAACATAGCATTTTAAGGCTAAAAGAAACAAGAAAATAAGTGGCAGAATTCAAATTGCAAGGGTCAGGCGGCTACATAATAGCTGACCTAACTGAAGAACAAGCAAAAAAAGCAGATTTAGGAGTTGGAAAGTTATTTTTAGCACCAATAGGTAAACTAGAAGAACAAAAAATGTCAAAGCATTACTGTAAAAACTGTGAATCTGAATTTAACAGCCCACCAAAGATACACTTGGAAGAAAACACAGATGAGCAAGTTGCAGACAATTTGATTCTTGTAGAAAGAGGCCAATACACATGTCAGCAATGCAGTTCCATTATTGGAGAATACAGAGTATTCAAAAAACAAGACGAATCAAGTGATATTGGCAATGCAAGACCTAGCCAATAAAACAGGTACTTATTCTAAAGCAATATACTTAAGTTTAGAAAAAAATCAGAAACAGCTATGGCAAGTATGTTATTTAAGATAAAATGTGAAAAAGGTCACAAAGCAAATGCTTTGATCTGGGATGGACAAACCATTGAAAATTACATAGAGAGTAAAAAATGTAATAGCTGCGGTGCACTATTACATCAATTATCCAAATAAAACAGTTCAAAACAAAATCAACAGTAGAGAATTACTTAATTAGATATTTTTTCTTTATACAACATGGATTCAAAAGATGGTCCTGAAAAAATTTACCCATCAGGATATGAACCAAAAGAGACCAATACAGACGTTAATGTTAGAAATCAATTACTCAGTGAGATACTAAAATCATCACCAACTGAATTTATCAATACAGATCTATTTACAGTAATGTCAAAACGACGCTCAACTAGAAAGTTTGCAGACAAAATAGTAGAGACAGTAAAGATAGACAAGATCATAGCTGCTGCAGATACTGCACCTACTGCTGGAAATTTTCAGGGTTTTGAGATATTTTATGTAAAAAGTCCTGAAAAAAAACAGCAGCTAGTAGAGGCATGTAACAATCAGCCATACGTACATGCACCTGTGGTACTAGTTTTTTGTAAAAATCCGTCCAGAGTCAAATTTAATTTTCCAGAAGAAGTACTCAAAAAATTTGCCATACAAGATGCTACACTGGCAGCGGCGTATTCTCAGCTTGCAGCTCAGGCTTTGGGGTTAAGTTCCATATGGATTGGAATGTTTGATGAGCAAAAAGTAATGAAAATAATCAATACAGATTTGATTCCATCATCAGTGTTATGTATAGGATATCCTAAGCAAGATAAATTTCCAAAACCAAGAAGAAATCTACAAGAAATAGTGCATGCAGTTTGGTAGTAAAGGGATAATTCTAAGAGAATATTTTAATTATTTATCATAATTAAATAAATTAGAAATAAGTTATTTTTTATCTGCAAGTCTTTTTTTGTCTCTACATATGCCACAAAGATAATTTTTCTTAAAATTATCAATTTCTATCTTAAATAAGTCAGAGCCAAAATATTTTTCAGATGCTTGCATTCCACCAGGTACTGATTTCCCACATTTTGTGCACTTTATATCCAAATGAAATTTGATTTTTTTCTCATTTTTATTTATCTTGCCAATGATCATGTATGATATCAAGTTTGGATATCCTATACAAATCTTAAGTTTTAAGTAAGTAAAATCTAGAGAAAATAATGGAGTTTTTTCAAACAGAAGAACCAGAGATTGAAAAACCAATAGTCATTGCTGCGATGCAAGATATGGGAAATGTAGGTAGCATAGTAGTAAATTTTATCAATAATAGTTTGAGAACAAAAAAATTTAGAATTGCAAAGACACCATATCCCACATATGTTGTGGATGTAGGAGGGCACATTGACTTGCCAAATGAAAATTGGGAGTACAGATATGCTGATGGATTAATTATTTTTGGAGGAGGAAATGGTCAGCCACAAGACAGCCAAGAACTGTATTCGCTTTGCCAAGATGTCATAGATGTTTCTAAAAAATACTCTGCTAAATTCATCTATACATTAGGGGGTTTTCACACAAACAGAGTACTGGATAAAAATCCTAAAACTTTTGTCACTACCACATCCATAGAACTAACAAAACAAATGCAGGGATTAGGAATTTTGACAACACCGCAAAGATCAATAATTACAGGATTTAACGGGCTGATCTTAGGGTTTGCAAAACAAAATGGCATTCAGGGAATGGGAATGTATGGGGAATTGAATCAGCCTGAAATTCCACAGTATAGAGCAGCAATTAGCATAATTAAGACACTAGAAAAACTAACCTACAGAAGTCTAGGGGATACAAGCAAGCTAGAATCACTTGCGCAGGAAATTGAAAAAAGCTTTGAAAATTAAATAATAAAATCCAAATAAGGATTATTTTCTTAAAACACTTGATTTTTTTATTGCTTTGATACAATATAGATAATTGCAGTTTATTCACCACATTACAACAATTCCACTGGCATCTCAAACAGAAATAGATGGAGTAAGATACTATCAGACACCTCAAGGAAAACTATACCCGTCAATTACCACTGTATTATCAAAAACATCAGACATGTCAGGCCTTGATGAATGGAGAGAAAGAGTGGGAAATGATGCTGCAGAGCAAATAATGAAAGAAGCACAGATTCATGGAACAATGACACACAAATTATGCGAAGACTATCTAAACAACAAAGAATCAGAAGGAGACTTTTTTGATATTCCAAAGAATCATTTTGAAAAACTAAAGCCATATCTGCATAAAATGAACAACATTAGAGGAATTGAACTTCCACTGTATAGCGATGAATTGGAAATTGCGGGAACTTGTGACTGTATAGCAGAGTATAATGGTGATTTGTCAATTATTGATTTTAAGACAAGTAGAAGTAGATTGATGGAACATTATGATAAAGTTCAGAAATATTTCATGCAAGCAACAGCGTATTCTCTTATGTGGAAGGAAAGAATAGGTACAGAAATAGATCAAATTGTAATTATCGGTTCTGAAGAAACTGGGGATGTTGCAGAATTTATCAAAATACCATTTGATTTCAAAGAAGCGTTAATTGAAAAGATAGAAAAATTCCATGAAGCAGCATCTATCTAAACTCTAGAACTGGATAAACAGATAAATTCATTCAAATAAAATGCTCAGCATGGTAAAACCAATTCCAGATGGATATCATTCTGCTACTCCCACATTAACCATAAGCGGAGCATCTGATGCAATAGAATTTTACAAAAAAGCCTTTGACGCAAAAGAAATTTACAGATTTCCAGGACCAGACGGTAAATCAATAATGCATGCAGAAATCAGAATTGGGGATTCGGCAATAATGCTATGTGATGAAATGCCTCAGATGGGATGTTTATCTCCAACATCAATAGGAGGCCCAAGTGGTTCGATATACCTATACGTAAATGATGCAGATTCTGTTTTTAACAAGGCTGTTTCCGTTGGAGCTAAACCAATGATGCCAATAATGGATGGATTTTGGGGCGACCGCATAGGTGTACTTACTGATCCTTTTGGACATAGATGGGCAGTAGCAACCAGAAAGAAAGATTTGACAATGGAAGAAATACAAAAAGCTGGCGCCGAGTTTATGAAAAACCAATGCAAGTAAATTTTTTTATTATAGAATAGTAAAAGGCAATTTTTAAAAAACTAATTACCAGTCCACGTCATTTACAAGCACTAGTGATATGTGTGGATACTCAGATTTATTTTTGAATCCCATCATTTTTACAATCTCAGTTGAATGAATCCAAGCAATCTCTTTTGTAGTTTTTTCATCAAGAATATTCAATCCCATAACATTAAGCAATTCAAGAACTCTTTTTGGATTACTGACTGCTCGCTCCATTATTCTTGTAGCAATTCTGATCTTGTCTTTTTCATCCCAATATTTTCCTAGCTTGTACTTGCCAGTGATTGTTTCTGGTTTTATTTTGATTAAACCGACTCCACGTATAGTGGCCATTTGAGGATTAAGAGACTCATAGCCACCCTCAATTTGGTATTTTGCAATTAATTTATTGAGCACTTGGGATTTTTCATTATTATCAGTTATTAGTTTAGCATACCCTTTGATTACCACGCTGACATACAGTGTATCAGTAAGTGAGGCATCTGTTGGTGGCTCAAAAAAATATGATGGCAAAAATGCCAGTTCCTTGTCTACTTCAAATCCACATTTTGAGTTTATCTTTATGTTTTCATATTTTTCTCCCCTTGGAAAGCCATGTATGTACACTGAACCATTATGAAAGACAAAATTCATTGGAGCTACAAACGGAAATCCATTTTTGTCAATGGTTGCAACTCTACCAATATGCTCAGTTTGCAAAAATTCTGTGATTTTTTCAATTGATTTTATTTTTGACTTTTCTCCAAAATTCATGTAATTACAATATATAAGAAATTAATAAGAATACGCTCTCTAATCACATATTTTGATTTCATAAATAATGTTAATGGCTTTTCCAATGATTTGTGTTATCCAAGAAAATCTGACCGTATTTTTTGGCTATTGTCGATTCAGCATCCCATGTGACATTACCTTTTAGCAATAATTGACTCACTTCATAAAAATAATTTTCAAGATCTGGAGGGCTAATAACTAAAAACTCTCCTCCATTATTTCCAGCATTAAATTTATGAGTAGTTCCATTTGGAACTGTGACAGTATCGCCTACTTTAGTATTAATATTCTTGTCTCCAATTAAGAATTGGTAATCTCCTTTGATTATGTAAAAACTTTCAGGACCTCTAGGATGCATATGCAATGCAGGGCCAACATTGGGTGGATGAACAAAGTGAATTATTGAATACATTCCGTTAGTTTCAAAAGTTGTTACTTTGACAGTCATTTTTGTTCCATGAAAATCAAGTGTGATATTCTTCATGAATTAACTTGATCAAATATTAGTATAAAATCTCTTTATTGTGGAAGAATAGAGGAGGCAACATACCATGAAGACGATATTTTACATTATTCTTCCTATAGTTGCATTTTTACTAATTTTGACTAATGCGCTTTATGGGCATTTATTGTTTGTATCAACAACAGAATATGTAACAACCAGATATTCGGTATATATTCACCTGCAGCCAGAGTGGCATAGTGGTTCTAAAAACATCATATTTGATGTTACAAATTTGTGGTACAAATCAGAGGATGATAAAACCAACATTGTAGATAGTGATTTCAAAGAATACAATTCAAACCAGCTCCAATCCATTAATGATAAATTATATGTTGAGCTAAAACACAGCTTTAGCAATTGCCAGAAAGAATGGCAACCAATAACATATGGAAAAGCAGTAGACACAGTACGACACGAAATTGAATATGTGCAAGGAAATCAACTAAGTGTAAATCCGGATATCTCAGTTTATCCTGACATTGAAAATACCAACTATGATAGAGCTCAGCAACAAAGTAAAATCAAAGACGGATATGCACAGTTTATTCCAATATGCACATCAAAAGATACTGCTTCATATGATTACAGCATAAAGACAGATAATAACGATGTAGGATTTGATGTCTATTTTGTATCATCATCTCTTGAGCGAGATAATTTTTTCAGTAATGATTTTGATTACTATAAAAAATCTGGCTGTTTTGCGCAAAACAAACAAAGCTACAGTGGGACATGCAATGATGTGGAAAAAAACGGTGGATTGATCATTGTATTTCCAGACGAGTTGAATCCATGGGTTACAAAAGTTACAGTAAACCTTTATGAAAAAAAATGATTGCTAACGGATTCTTTCATGGAGTCCAGAAGAGAGAAAGAAACTGAGAATAAACAAGTCTACTTTGTGTCATCTCAAAAAGAATGTTTTATCAAAATATAAAATCAAATGTTTTGCAATAATCACCAATCTTAAGTAGTATTAAAGGCAATTTTATAATAATGGCAGATGTGACAACATCCAAGCCAAAAAAATATGACTTAACAATCGCTATGATTATTGTATCTATTTTAGCTGTACCATTTATTTCTGTTCTTTTAGAATCTCACTTTCAAAATCCAAATATCATAATCAAAAATATAGTAAGATCTCCTCCATTGCTTGGTAG
>JABFSW010000093.1 GCA_013140415.1 Nitrosarchaeum sp. | reverse complement strand
CTAATAAACTTGCTATCATCCCATTTAAAATTTAATTTTTTTTTCAAAAAATTCAAGTAAACGTTTTTACAATGTTATAATTAAAAATAATTAAGTGAATTTTAATGATTAAAGATAAAGTAGCAATCATAACTGGAGCAAGTAGCGGCATAGGTTTTGCTACAGCATTAGCACTTTCAAAAGCAGGAGCAAAAGTTGCAATAGGTGCACGACGAACTGGTATGCTTTCTGAATTAGAAAAAAAGATTAAAGAAAACGGTGGAGAAGTTTATTCTCAAAAATTAGACGTTACCAAGAAAAATGAATGCAATTCTTTTGTTGATAATGTTTTGAAAAAATGGGGTACAGTGGACATTCTAGTAAATAACGCTGGATTGATGCCTCTAAGTTTTTTTAAAAATTTGAAGATTGATGAATGGGATCAAATGATAGATGTTAACATCAAAGGAGTACTATATTGTACTGGGGCAGTAGTTACACATATGCTTGAAAACAAATCAGGTCATATAATTAATATCTCATCAGTTGCTGGAAGAATTGTTTTTCCTGCAGGTAGTGTTTATTGTGCAACAAAACACGCAATTACTGCCTTTAGTGAAGGACTAAGACAAGAACTCAGTGTAAGAAAAAACATTCGTGTTACATGTATTGAACCAGGAGTAGTTGCAACAGAACTAACAAACACGATTACTGATGAATCATTACAAGGATTTGTTGAAAATGCTAAAAAAATGGAAGCTTTACAAGCTGAAGATATTGCAAATGCTATTGTTTATGCTGTAGAGTCACCAAATCATGTAAACGTAAATGAAATTCTAATTAGACCTACTACTCAAGATCGTTAAATTGTCTAATATTCCTCATGTGTTGATTCTTGGCGGGGGTTTTGGTGGATTAGCTGCAGCAAATGAAATTAGAAATAACCTTTCATCA
The DNA here is from genome assembly GCA_013140415.1 of Nitrosarchaeum sp. Classification (GTDB taxonomy): domain Archaea; phylum Thermoproteota; class Nitrososphaeria; order Nitrososphaerales; family Nitrosopumilaceae; genus Nitrosarchaeum. The sequence goes on along the minus strand of JABFSW010000093.1, from coordinate 6,455 downwards.
TCACAAATTAAGATTACAGTTGTTGACAAAAAAAATTGGTTCATGGTAGGCTTTGCCAAACTTTGGATTATTAAAGGAACACGAACATTTGAAAATTCAATAGGTTCACTAAATGAACTTACAAAAAAAGACATTAATTTTCTAAAGGAGGAAATTCTACAAATTGATCTTCAAAATAAAAATATCAAAACTACAACTAAGATTTTACCATATGATTTTCTAATTATTGCAATGGGTGCAGTGTTAGCACCTGAAAAAATTCCAGGATTGTTAGAAAACGGAATGAATCTTTATGATCATAATCAACTCACTGAAATTCATAATAAATTAAAAAATATGAAATCTGGTAATATTGCCATATCAATTATGGGAATGCCTTACAAATGTCCTCCTGCACCATTTGAGGCTAGCTTGTTGATTGATTCTATGCTAAGAGAAGAAGGAGTTAGAGACTCTGTACAAATTCATTTCTACAGTCCAGCGCCAATAACATTACCTGCAGCTGGTCCAGAAATCAGTCAACAAATTCTTACTTTGATAAATTCTGAAAACATTGTTTTTCATGATTCATGTAAAATAAAATTAGTAGAAAAAAATAAACTAATTTTTCAAAATGGTGAAGAAGCTAATTTTGATTTACTTCTTGCTATACCTCCACATGTTGCACCCAAGATAGTTTATGATTCTGGATTAGCAAAAGAAAGTGGATTTATTCCAATTAACAGAGATTGTAAAACACCATTTGAAAATGTATACGCAGTAGGTGATGTGACTACTTTGACAGTTACTGATACAATGACTGTTCCAAAAGCAGGAGTATTTGCAGAAGGAGAAGCAATAACAGTGGCACAAAATATCATAGCAAAAATACAATCTAAAAAAGAATCTTCACTATTTGATGGAAAGGGTGGATGTTTTATTGAATCAGGAAGAGATACTGCATCCATAATTGAAGTAGATATGTTTTCAGAACCTAAACCATCAACAAAACTAACTGAATCTACAGCTAAATATCTTGATGAAAAGATACAATTTGAGAAAGAACGACTCTCAAAATGGTTATGATGAATCGTCTTTTTTATTTTCTTTTGTAATATGTTCTAAAATAGCTCTTACCTCAACACCCAAATTTTGAGAGTCTTTTGCTAATTCTAATTTTTCAGGAATACTTTGCTTAAAATTTTCATCTTCAAATTCTATTCTTATTTTTTGAATACAATCAAGATGGTCCTGTTCAGTTGCAGAAATCCTATGACAAATACTACAAATTTTCATTAATTCTTTCTATTAACCCGACGATTTAATAATTTCATTTTGTGCCTCTCACATGAGGGGTCGTAGTCTAGCTTGGTATGATACTAGTCTGGGGGACTAGTGGTCGCAGGTTCAATTCCTGCCGGCCCCATTACAATTTTAGTATCTTCAGAATATCATCAAAACTTCTTCGTGTTTGTTCTTGCTTGTATATTCTTAAAACATCAATAATTTTTTGTTTTGGCGGAATCTTGTAAATTCTTTGAACTTTTTTAGCAATACCTGAACCAATAAAAATAGCCTGAGTGACTGATGTCACATTTGATACTCTTCTATTAACACTTGAACTTTCAAAATCAATTAAAGTTGATCTTGATTTTCCAACAATAACATGTTTTGAAATACTGCTTAATTCACCATGATCAAATCCCATTTGATCTAATCTGTAACAGTCTTCTAAAATAGTTCTAACTACAAATTTTAATTTCTTAGAACTTCCTGTACCTTGTAGATATTGGATCCAGTCTCCAATTTTATCCCCCTCAAGATATTCCATTACTAAGAAATTCTTACTTACATCATATAGTTTGGGTCCAACATTTACCGTATTTACCAATCTAAGTAATTTTGCCTCACTTCGCATTTCACTTCTTTGAGAATCTGTTCTTCTAATCTTCAATGCAATTACATTATTTCCTTTTTTTGCTAATACCACTACTCCAACATATCCCTTTCCTAAAATTTGTAAACTACCAATTGTAGTTTGTCCAGCAAATGCTATTGATTTAATTTTTAATTTTTCTAATTCAGAAATTCTTGATTGAAGTTGACGTGAACTGGCTTTTGGATAACCAAGAATTTTTGAATACGGTTCTTTTATAAATTTTTTAATTGGAATGAAAGATTGCGCCATCAGTTAAAATCAGATCTGAAACTACCTCTTTAATTGATTTGCTTAAATTTTTGTTTCCCATAGAAACTCTAAATCCTTTCTTAAAATCACTTTGTAATCCTTTTGGGATGCCTGTTTGAAGGTTATTTTTTAGTAGTTCTGTCATAAATTTTACTACATCATTATACTTTCTCTTTTCAAGTGAGATAATTTTTTTATCATCACCAATCCACATTAATTCAGTTTTTGAAATGTTTTTTGAAATAAAACTATTACAATCACTCTCTCTAAAAAATTCAGGACCACTTTTAGAATAATTTTTTGGAATTTTAGTTGATTCTAAAAGGAAAAAAAGATAAGCTTCACCTAGTTCATCTGAATACGATTTACTGCGTAAAACACTGAAACCTCCTAATTCTAATTGAGTTGTAAGTGATGTAGTCGCTCTCTTAACTTGTCCCCAAATAATATCTGGGCTTCTCATCTTGAAATTAAATTTTACTACTAGAACATTTTCCCAATTATTTTTTGATGATTTTAATTTTTTAGGTTTAAAGAATTGCAGTGCAGATTTATTCTGAAAAGATCTGCAAGCAAGAATCAATTTTCCTATGTTCTCATCAGAAATTGCAGCTGCTAAGTTCCTATTACTATCGATAGGGTCTATAATTATGATCGATGTTTCAAATACTTTTGATGTCTTTCCAATTATTTGATTTTGTTGAATTTGTGCAATTGATTTTATTACATTCTCAAAACTACCAAAATTTAAAATTAAAACTTCTGATACATATCCACTAAAACCTTGTTTTGCAATTTCTGCTCCATAAATTTTAGTTAACTTTAGAAATGTTTTGAGTATTCTTACCTCATTTCTCATTTTAGGAGTAAGCGCATTTTGCATGTACTTAGTATGAAATGGAGATCTATCTGCAGAACTTTTCCATTCTCCTAAATTTACATCATAACATGGAACGACATTAATTTTGGTTTTCTTAATTCTAGCCTCAACATAAGGATGCTCAGAATATCTAACATAAGGATTATATTTTTTCATTGATTCAAAACCAACTTTTTTTGAAATCTCTATAAATTTTTCATCTGTAATTGATTTTTTGAATTTAATAAAAATATCAATATCTGCTTCTTTTGATAACCAAGTGTCTTTAGCATAGGATCCACCAAATTCCAATCCAACTATTTCAGGATAATTCCTAATTTGATTTTCAACTAAAATAAAAGCTTCATCGGCAATTTGTTTTTTTGACTTTTCTATATTTTTAGATGGTATTACAGATTTTCCAATTTTAGAAATTATTTGTTTCATAATTCAGCCTTTATCTCCATTAAATCAGAATATACAGGTCCTTTTGAACTAAGAATACTTTGTTTAAGTTTGAACCCTGTAATTTCTTGTGTTCCAAAGTCAACTGATTTGAATTTATCCAATTCTTTACTAATATCTCCAATCTTATTTTTAATTCTAAACACTGTGATATGAGGTTTAAATGGTTTATCTACAGAAAAACCTAATGGGATTAATGCATTTTCTACTTTTTTTGATAGTTCTATCAGTAAATTCCCACCATTTTCATCAATACCAATCCAGACAACCCTTGGAAATTTTAATTTGGGAAATACACCAATACCTTTGAAATTTACCATGAAACTTGAAAATTTAATAGAATCTAATGATATCATTACTTTCTCTGCCATATCTTGTGATATGTCACCTAAAAATTGCAATGTAAAATGAAGATTATATGGTGCTACAGGTTTAGCATTTATGTTAATTTCAGATTGAAATTTAGAAATTAAGTTAATTATTTCATTAGAATAAATTTCAATTGCTACAAAAGATCGCATTATAATTTTCTTTTAATTATGTTTTATAATAATTTCCGGTAGCTTCATAGACCAGCCTATTTTTGTTCTAATATTGACAAAACTAATTGTATGTTTAACCGGCATGCCTGGAGCAGGTAAATCAACAATAGCTGATGGTTTGAAATTCAAAGGTTATGAAATCATTAACATGGGAAATGCAGTAAGAGCAGAAGCTAAGAATAGAAATCTTGAACCTACTGGATCAAATCTTGGTAAGTTGATGCTTGAATTGCGAGAGAAAAATGGTCAAGGTGCAATAGCAAAACTGGTAGTGCCTCAAATTGAAAATTCAAAATCAAATATAATAGTAATTGATGGAATAAGATCCAATGCTGAAATAGAAGTTTTACGTAACTATGGAACAGTTAAACTTCTTGCTATACATGCATCCACTAGTACAAGATTTGGGTTTTTAAAACAAAGAGGAAGATTAGATGATCCACAAACAAAAGAAAATTTTGAAGAAAGAGACAACCGAGAAATAGGTGTTGGTATTAGTAATTCAATTGCTTTATCTGATGAAACAATTTCTAACAATAACTTAACAAAAAATGAATTGATTGAATATACATTCAAAATAATTGAAGGATGGATGAATGAGATCTCCTAATATTAGTTGTAAGATAGAGATATTTTCTTCAATTAATTCATCTGAGGATCCAAAAAAAATTGAAACAGCAATTTTAAATGTATTTCCAGATGCCAAAATTAAAACTGATAATTTTTCTATTATATCAAATTCTAAAGATTTACATTTGTTAGAAAAAATCTACGACGTTATTCATTCTAATCAATCTCAAAAAATCTATCAACGACAACTTGAAAAAAATTTAGAAAATGATTCTACTTGGTTTTATCTTAACAAACAAGCAGCATTTGTTGGAACTGTTGCTCTCTGTGAGGAAGCAGAAGAATCACCGTTAGGGCCAATAAAAGTAGTCTTAACTTCTTCTAATATTGATAGAATTATAGATTGGTTAATTCTTGGAAATTAGATAACAAAATCCACCGTCTTAAGACATTTTTTTGTCTATTTTATCTCAATTTCTAGAAAATCTTTTGCTGTGATAACTGAATCATGAATTTGTTTTGCTTCTTCCAAATGTCTAGTTTCATCTTTATATCTAGCTGAAAAATGTGTTAGAATTAAATTTTTTACTTTTGCATTTTTACTCAATATGGCTGCTTGCTTTGCTGTTGAATGGTATGTTTCTTCTGCTTTCTCCTTGGTCTCATCTAAAAATGTTGAATCAAACACAAGATAATCACAACCTTCAAAGAATTTTTCTAATTCTTTAGTTGGCATTGTATCCCCTGAAATTCCAATTTTTTTACCAGGTCTTTTTTCTCCCAATACTTGCTCTGGAATAATAGTTCTTTCTCCAATTTTGACTTCCATTCCATTTTGTAATTGATTCCATAGTTTACCTTCAGGAATTTCTAAAGCCTTAGCTTTTTCTAGATTGAATCTACCAGACTTGTCTTTTTCTTCAAAAAGATATGAATATGTTATAACTGAATGATTAGCTTTACAAGCATATATTGAATAAATTTTTGAATCAAATATTCTTCCTTCTTTGACTATTGTAATCATAACTGGAAATGATAATCCAAAGTTTAGTACCTTGATATTTGCAGCTATGAATTCTTCAATTCCATCAGGTCCGTAAATTTCCAAAGGTTCAGTTCTATGTTGCATTGTCATTGTCTGAAGTAGCCCTAATAATCCAATACAGTGATCACCATGAAGATGCGTAACAAAAATTTTCATTTTTTTATTCCAACCTAAACCTGATTTCATATAAGAAATCTGTGTTGCTTCTCCTGCATCAAACATGATAATTTCACCATCTCTTTCTAGACAGATACATGACAATCCTCTGTTTTCAGTAGGTTGAGCAGCTGAAGTTCCTAAAAATACTAGTTTCATTTTATCAAAATTGTCCTTGTCAAGCTTTTATGCCTGTAGATTTCATATTTTTTTATTGGATTAATCTTCAATTTTTTTTCAAATCCTTTTTTACACATAATAGCTATTTTCTTACGTTTAGGTAAGATTGCCACAAATTTTTTCATCAATTCTTCAGGATTTTCTGATGATTTAGATGCAGTTCCATAAGGTAAATCTGTAACAATCCCATCAAATTCATCAGTCATTTTTGTTAATTGACTAAAATCTGCCTTGATTATTTTTGATTTGTACCCATTTACATCTAAATTTTCTTTCGAAATATTATACATTTTTTCATCAAAATCTAATCCAATTGCATGAATCCCCATTGATTCAGCTTCTAACAACGTAGTTCCAGTACCACAAAATGGATCACAAACAGTTTCACCCTCTTTTAATCCAATTAAATTTATCATTGCTCTTGTAAGCTTCCAATCCAGTTCATGGGGATATTTTTTAATTTTCTTTGGT
>JABFSW010000077.1 GCA_013140415.1 Nitrosarchaeum sp. | reverse complement strand
GATCGTGTAATTTTTGTAGTAAATACTGGTAAAATGGGATTAGCTATTGGAAAAGGTGGAATTCATATCAAATCATTACAAAACATTGTAAAGAAAAGTGTTGAACTAGTTGAATTTGATGAGGATCCTGCTAAATTTTTAACAAATCTACTTAATTCTAAATTGGTTTCTGAAGTAAAAATAAATACACGGGCAGATGGTTCTAAACAGGCAATAATCATGGTAGATCCAAGAAAGAAAGGCATTGTTGTGGGACGAGAAGGTAGAAATGCTGAGAAAGCAAGATTGCTTGCAAAGCGATATTTTGATATTACAAGTGTTCTAATTAATAGTCCTGAAAAAGCAACATTGGAGATGTAAGATATGACAAAATCACCCCTTGGCTTATTTGCTGGTAGAGTTTTAGTTGCAAAAAGAAAAAGACAGCGATGGGCAATCTCTACTTACAAGAGAAGAAAACTTGGTATTGATAAAAAAGCTGATCCTCTTGGAGGTGCACCTCAAGGAAGAGGAATAGTTTTAGAAAAAGTAGGTATTGCAGCAAAACAACCCAACTCTGCTGTTAGAAAATGTGTTAGAGTTCAGTTAATTAAAAATGGTAAAACTGTTACAGCATTCTTGCCACGAGACGGTGCAATGAATTTCATTGATGAACACGATGAAGTGCATATTCAAGGAATGGGTGCAACACAAGGCGGTGCAATGGGAGATATTCCTGGAGTTAGATTCAAAGTTTTCAAAGTAAATGGCACATCACTTAACGAGCTAGTAACTGGAAAGAAAGAAAAACCAAGGAGATAAAATTGGCAGAAACAAAGAATCTATTACTATTTAGAAAGTGGGACATGTCTGATATTGAAGTCAAAGATCCTGGATTAAAAACAGCAATTTCCTTAAGAAAACAAATTTTACCATACACATTTGGTCGTTCAGCACTAAAAAGATTCAACAAAGCTGATGTAAACATAGTTGAAAGATTATGCAACAAAGTTATGCATTTTGGTAAAAAATATGCAAAAAACACCGGAAGAATGACTGGTAAAAAAACCAAAGTAATCAATACTGTAAAAGTAGCGTTTGATATTATTGCATTAAAGACTGGTAAAAATCCAGTTGAGGTTCTAGTTAGAGCAATTGAATTCTCTGCACCAAATGAAGATACAACAAGAATTGTATATGGTGGTACTGTCTATCATGTCTCTGTAGATGTTGCTCCAATCCGAAGAGTAGACATGGCATTAAAATTTATTGCAGATTCTATACGAGATGCAACATATTCTAACCCCAAACCAATTGAGGAGCATATGGCAGAACAACTTATTTTGGCAGCTTCCAATGATCCAAATGCCCCATCTGTAAAGAAAAAACACGAATTAGAAAGAATAGCACAAGCATCTAGATAGTAATTTTACCAGTAGCCCGAGGCAGATTCGAACTGCCGTCTCCGCCTATCCACTCTTGAGATCCAGAGGGCAGAATCCTTGATCTAAAATTTTTTTATTTGACCGCTAGACTATCGGGCTACCGAAACAAATTCTAATGTTTTAGCATATAATCATTTGCTGAAATTACTTGAACTTAACTTCGTGAATAGCTGTAGCATAATCACAATTCGCTTTTAGTCTCATATATGGAATTAATCTAAAATGAATTGAGTAAATATCCTCTTCTTTTAACAAGATTCCTTTCTGCATTAAGGATACTAATCCACGTGATGTGACTGTTACCTTCACATTATTTTTTTCACATATTTGATCACGTTTTTTTTGATATTGTTTTAGTGAAAATGCTACATCATTAATTTCTAAAATCAGAGGCCATACAATTTCAGCCCAAACAAATCTTCGATTTTCTGTAGATGACGCATATTTGCCTTTTTCACTCAACATTAATAATATCTGCAAAAGATGTTATAACTTAATAGTTGTCTCAAAAAGAAATTGAAGAATCACTGAATCTATTGCAAAAAGATTGGGATATTGATCCTATTTTACGAGAATTTATGCTAGGAAAAATAACAGACGTTTCTGATTATCCATTCAAAGTTAAAGATGTTATTTTTCATATTCCGTATCTTGTATCCAAAAAAAAATATATTTTATGGAAATGTTTTTGGCCTGATTGCCATAATTGTTGTGACCGACAAGGTAGATTGCCTCTAACTTCCGATGATCTAATTACTATTGGAAAAGGATTGAAGTATCAAAGATCATCTGATTTTATAAAAAATGAAACAGTCACAACTACTTGGCAAGATACTGCTCCATCTGGCCAAGTCACTACAATGACTACAATTAATCTTAAAAGAAAGACTGATGAAACTGAACACGAAGACGGGACTCATATTTCATGTCGATTCTTAGATGAAAAGGGCGGATGTAGTATGCATCCCGATCGTCCTGGTGTGTGTTATTTGTATCCGTTTTCCACTTGGCTTGAAAATGAAAAAGGTATGGCACGAGTACATGCAACATACCAATTTACAGGTGATTGTCCTGGGTTTTATCTATCTGATGATTTACAATTAATGAAACAAGAGCTAAAAGATTATTCTAAAATCATTTATGACTATAACATGTCATCCAGTAGAACAATGAGAGAAAATTTTGGTTCTGTAAGTTTTGGTTAAGCTTTAGCTACTTTCATCAAGTCTGATATTTTGATATCCATTCCAAATCTGGCTTCATTCTTTTTCATGTATCTAAAAATAGAGATAAAGTCTGGAAGTGATTTGAAAAAATTAAAGTCCTTGTGAATCTTTGCTCTGACAAACTTGAATACTTTGTCATAAATTTTGTAGTGTTCATCTACTGCTTTTTCATATGCTGCAAAGTCATGCATGTTTTCTAAAAAGATATCAACACATTGCATACTAGGAATTATTCCCTCACCCAGAAGAGCATAGACTGTACCAATTGATTCCCCAACTCCTACAACCTTGCCTTTGTAAAATGGCTTGCACTTTCCTGGAGTTGCTAATCTAATTGGTCTTCCTTTAGTTTTTAGAACCTTGCCACCATGTTTTTTTAGAAAATCATCAGTTGCCTTGATGTGGTTTTTTCTATAATCTCCTGCGCCAATATGTGCCCATTTCTCACCTAACGGGAAATACCAGAAATATCCTGACATCCCTGGAAATGGTTCTATGTAAAAGTCCTCATATGGTACTTTGTCTTCATATTCTACTTTGTATTCATATGTTGGCAAGAAAAAATCTTCTTCTAATTTTGGTAAATAGGTTCTTGCAAATCCAGTACAATCAACTATCATGTCGTATTCTTTTTCCAAGTCTTCTAGCTTTGGAGCTTCACCATAAATTATTTTGGAATCTTTAATGAAATCTTTGATTAATGCTAATTTGTCATATGTGCACAATCCGTGCAAGCCGATATCAAATTTCACGCTGTTATTCATTTTAACGTGCATTGTCTTTCCATCGTGGATTAGAAAGTCATCAAAATTGCGTCCAGTCTTTTTGCAAAATTTTTCTAGTTCTGACTTTATTGTTCCCCATGCACAAATAGAATCATGTCTTTCTTGTGTACTTCGCTCATATCCTGTTACTTCATGTTCAGAATTTTTGAGTCTTGCTATAAGATAACTGCCTGCAACTCCCATACCCATAACTACAATTTTCATTTCACAGCTAGTCCATTTTGACCTAATAAATACAATATTGCATTGTTTTATCATTATTTGTTTCAAATTTGGCTTTTACATCATTCAATTGATCAAATAGGGAAATTCAAAACAATTGAGAGATTGATGAATCTTAATGCAGATAACGAGAGATTTTGGATTGAAACTATTCAATCAAAATAGCAGGCTTGAATGGCCTTGCATGTCTTGCCTTTCCTTTAGGATCATAGATGTTATCATCTGATTCTGAGAACACATCAATGTCTGTGCCAAACTCTTTCTTTCCCAATAGAGTTAATTCATTTGTAAGAAATTTTTTCTCATCAAAGTCTTTAGAATCTAGCTTTGTTTGTCTGATTTCAGTTGGTTCTGATAGAATATCCTTGATTGTCTTTTGTACAAAATCTGGAATTTTTTTAACATCAGATGTATCTGGATTAGCAATTAGTTCTTTCATTACAATTCCCATGTTTGTTTGTCCTGCCATTACTTTTTCTAAAATAGAATGGTACACTTTGGACTTGAAAGAGTTAGCAGTATAGATTGTAATTTTTTTTGGAGTGATCTTTGTTACTTTGAGAATATTTGAAATATCATCAATTAATAATTTTAACAACTCTTCGGATTGAATAGCAGATGCATTGACATTTTCTTGAGAGAATTCTGGCCACTGAGATGTCGATACAATTTCTGAATGCCCTAGTTTTTCCCACATTTCTTCTGCAATATGTGGTGCAAATGGTGATAACATTGCAACACGTGTCGAGTTTACCTGGTGTAAGATTCCTGAAATATTTCGTCTATTTTTTGCATTTACTCTTTTCATGTACCAGCTCAAATTCGATTCAAATGAAAACAAAATGTCATGTAGGGCTTCTCGTAATCTCATTTTTTCTATACTTGTAGTAACTTCAGACACCATGCTTTGAGTTTTAGATAAAATCCATCGGTCTTCTGCCTCCAGTGTATCGATTTTCTCAGATTTGAGCCTAGAACACTCGTTGTATAATGCTTCTAGCTTATTTTGAATTCCTGAAACTGACTCCATGTTAAAATCAGCGTCTTGGAGTAATTCTGCAGAGATTATTATTGCCAGTCTGATAGGATCTGCACCATAATCCTGGATTGCTTTTCGCAATGGTATGATGTTTCCCATACTTTTTGACATTTTAGAGCCATTCATCAAGACAGAACCATTAACTACAATTTCTTTGGGCCAGTTGCTTTCAGGAAATATTGCAACATGATTCAAAACAAAAAATGTCAAGTGATTTGGAACCAAATCACGTCCAGAGTGTCTTGAATCTACTGGATAAAAATACTGAAACTCTTTTTTGATTTCATTAATTATATTTTCTGACATTCCAGTAATTGCCGAGACCTTATTTACATCACCAGTATCCAAGAAAATATAATCAAAGAATTCTTTGGATAATTTTTCTGCCTTTAGTGTTCCATTGTTTACAAATTTTGAAATTATATAGTAGGCCATGTAAATTACAGAATCTGAAAGACTCTCTACAATCCAGTCCTTGTCCCATGGTAGTTTTGTTCCTAGTCCGTGTTGTCTTGCACATGCTCTTTCTCGTAGCCATCCAATAACATAGTTAAACTCTGATCTAATCTCTTGCGGTAAAATATTCATTTCATCAAAGCACTTGGTAGCTAATTCTTTCCAGTCTTTATCCCCATAATTTAGGAACCATTGATTATTGAGAATTTTGACAACACATTCTGCTCCACATCTGCATCTTACTGGAGTGTTTGTTAGTTCTAGTAAGATATCTGCATATTTGTTTTCAATTAACCATTCTTTGATGGTATCTTTTGCATATGCTACTTTGATTCCAGCAAATTTCTCTGTATTTTGTTTTAGCTTTCCACCATAGAATTCCTTTCCATACACTTCCTTTGTTGCCTCTTCTAATTTTGGATCACTTTGATCTTTTACCCCGAATCTCTCAACTGCCTCTTTGGCTGGATTCTCACCATACCCCTCAGTCTGAATAATAGATATGGGCATGATTTTGTTTACTAGTGAGGCCAATTTAGGCTCGATTTTTGCTTTTTTTAAGTCCTCCAATGCCTGATAATCAAATGGTGCATGTGCTGGAACTGACATGACCATTCCAGTTCCTGTTCCACTCTCAACAAAACTTGCAGGCAGCATCACAATTGATTCATTTCTATGTGGAACTATTACTGATTTTCCAATTAATTCTGAACCCTTTATCTCGCCATCATATGTTATTTTTTTATCCAAAAATTCTAGCTTGTATGCACACTCTGCACTTACAATCCATTTTTCATCATTCACTGTAATTTTTTTGTAAATGATTTCTGGATTGACCCAAAGATTCACAACACCAAAAATTGTTTCAGGCCGTAGTGTTGCAGTTGGAATGATATAATCTTCATATTTGAATTTGATCAAAATGTATTCAGTAAAGTCTGGCTCTACATCACCTAATGTATCATGTTGTGATACTGGATTTTGATCCTTTGGACACCAACCAACTGGATGTGAACCCTGAATGATTAGCTTCTTTTCTCTTAATGTGTTGATTTGCCATTCGATAAATTTACTATACACTGGATCAATTGTTGTAAACTCTCTTCTCCAGTCAATGGAGTAACCCATCTCAATCATTCCTGTCTTGATTTCTTTATGAAAATAATCTGCAATCTTTACTGGTTCGACAAATGTTTTAATTGCTTCCTCTGGAACTCCATAAAGATTTTTTAAATTTTCAATTATCTCTTTATCTTCTGCCTCTACTCTTTTTGCCATTCCAAGAATTGGAGTTCCTGTATAATGAAACGCCATTGGAAACAATACATTGAATCCTTTCATTCTATAAAATCTTGCATGAACATCAGCTAGTGTGTATGTTCTACCGTGTCCTATGTGTTGAGGTGAGTTTGGATATGGATATGCAACTGTAATGAATTTTTTTTCTTTGGTATTTGGGTCTGTTTCAAAGTCTTTGGTGTCATTCCATCTTTTTCTCCACTTTGATTCAATTTCATTCCATTTTATTTCCATAACATTCTCATCCTAAAATCATTGATTTTGCTTCGGCTATTGCCTCATCTATTTTAGATGTGTCTTTTCCTCCACCCTGGGCAAATTTTGCGTCTCCACCACCCGCTCCACCTAGGATTTCAGCCACAGATTTGGCAATATTTCCGGCATTTTTGCTCTTTGATGCCTCATCACCAGAGTATGCTATTACTCGAATAGTTGAGCCTGATTCAAAAATCCCGACATAAACTGAATTTGGATTCTCTTTGACTAGTTTTTTGCCAAAATTCATGTGAAAGAATTCATCATATTGTTTTGAATTTGTAAAACATGATTTTATTGAATTTACATTAATCTCAATCTCATCAATTACTCCAGTACTGGAAAGTGTTGCAATTTGCTCTAACAATGCTGGAATCTTCTCTTTTGCTTTTTGCCTTTCTTCTTCTCTTTGTTTATCTTTGAGTTCTTTTTGTACTGATTCTTCTGCTTTCTTTAATTGTTCAATTTCTTGTTGTTTTACATATTCTCGTGCAGTTGGTCCTGAAACAAATTCTAGCCTTACTACTCCGTCTTGAATTCTCTTTGTTTTGGTAATTTTGATTAATTCCACATCTTTGGTTTTTTTGACATGAGTTCCACCACATGCTTCAACATCAAAGTCTTCAATTGATACAATTCTAACTGATTTGACAGGAACTACACCCCCCTGATAAATTTTAAATCCATATTTTTGCTCTGCAGTTCCTCT
>JABFSW010000175.1 GCA_013140415.1 Nitrosarchaeum sp. | reverse complement strand
AGACTGACCAAAACCGCCTGATTTGATTTGAGCAAATGAATTATCAATAATTGATGGAATGAGAAATAATATCATTAATGAAAATAGAATTTTGTAATTTATCATGCTAAAACTCCCATCTCAGATGGTAAATTTCCTTCAAATGCTTTTCCATCTTTAATTGTAATCACCCTATCAACATCTCCAAATTGATGTTGGTCGTGGGTAACAACAATAAATGTTTGATTTAGTTTTTTTGCCATTGATTTCATCAATTGAACAATTATTTCTGCAGTTACAGAGTCAAGATTTCCTGTTGGTTCATCAGCTAAAACAATCGAAGGACTGTTTATCAATCCTCTGGCAATTGCTGCTCTTTGTGCTTGTCCACCTGAAATTTTATTTGCCCTTTTGTTAATTTGATCAGCTAATCCAACTGCTGTTAGTAGTTCTATAGCATTTTTTTCTGCAGAATCATTGGTTCCTGCAATTTCTCTTGGTAGTAATACATTTTCAAGGACAGTTAGATCAGTTAAAAGATTTGAGAATTGAAAGATGAATCCTAATTTTTTGTTTCGAAATGATGAGATTTTATCATCTGTTAGATTTGTTGTATCTGTTCCATCAATGAAGACCTTACCAGTTGTTGGACGATCTAATAGTCCTATCATGTTAAGTAAAGTAGATTTTCCTGAACCAGAGCTGCCTACAATTAATACAAATTCTCCTTTTTCAATTGAAAATGAGACATTATCTAATGCTTTTATCTTATTTTCATCTGTTCCGTAAATTTTACTCAAATTACTAATTTCAAGTACTTTAGACAGTTCTCATCGCCTCCACTGGTAATAATTTAGTTGCTCTATACGATGGGTATAGTGAAGCAATTATTGCTAAAATAAACGACAATACAGCAGTCTGAATAATTTTTTCCCAATTATAACTCACTTCTAATGGGAGGCTGTTATTGAATGACATTTTTGTTTCCTTTGCGTAAAAGGTATAGCCTAAACCTGCTGCGGTTCCAACTCCAGCACCAATTGCACCAATTATCATTCCCTGAAAAATAAAAATAATTAAAATATCTTTTCTTGTTGCACCTATTGATCTCATTACACCTATTTCTCTAGTTTTTCCATTAACTAACATCATTTGGATTGTAACAATAGCAAATGCTGATGACATCATTCCAAAATATCCAATCATGTTTATCATTGCAATACCAGATCTGAATCCTGCTAGTTGTTCTTCAGCAGATTCTTCTATTGTTTCTGCAAGAAAGTCATCGTTAGGAAAAGCAGCTAAAAAGAAATTTTTTACATCACTGGCTTTAGATGGATCGTTTAGTTTTACCATAATTGAACCTGTATCACCATCTCGATTCATTAAATCGCGTAAAGTATCAATGTGAACAACTACACTGTAATCAAAGCCTTGACCACCAGGTGATTTTGCTATTCCAGTAACTACAAGTCTCTTGATTTGATCTTGTCCATATCTATCAACAATCTTTACTTTTAGACTATCACCGACTTGAGCACCTCCAAGATCTCGTGCAACATTTGAACCTAATACAATAGAGTTTCTCGAAAAAACATATTGTCCATCAGATACAGTCTCATGTACAGTAGAAGCTCGAATGTCTCGTAATGGATCAACTCCTACAATAGGAATTCTTGTTTCTTCATGTAATGTACCAAATTTTGTCATGTTAATTGATGCCGTCGATGACAACCGTGGAGTAGCTGCTTCTACATATGGAATTCTTTCAAACCAATTAACTAGGGCTTGATCCGATTTATCGATGTAATCTTCCTCGTCTGTAATTAGAACATCACCATTTCTATAATTTGAGATATCTCTGACAATTGCATCAAACAACCCCTGAAAGATTACAAAATTAACATGAATTACTAAAATTCCAATTGTCACAGCTAAAACTGCACCAATGAGGCTTCCTTTTTTGTTGAATAGCATTCTTTTTGCTAAACGTAGTCGGTATTCCACAAGAGGATTAGAAATAGTCTAATATTTAATGTATTTTATGTATAATACTAATATTATAGACAATTTTATATTTTATTAGTAACTTACAAACAGTATGAATATAGTTCAGGTGAGATATTGGACAATTTAGACATCAAAATTCTAAGCAGGCTCTTGAATAATTGTAGAGAGCCAGATAGACAGATTGGAAAAGAATTAGGAATTTCAGGAGGTGCCATTAGAGCACGAATCAAAAAAATGCAGGAGAGAAAGATAATTGAGAAATTTACCATTAAAGTTGAGCCACCAGTTTTGGGACTTGGTGTTTTGTACATAGTAGTTTCAGGTCAAAACATCAAAGAGATTTTAGAGCAAATTAGTTTGGTTGGAGAGCCATTTTTTGTTGTACCATGTGTTGGTGGAATTACAGTTTGTAGTATTGTAGTAAAAGAAAATTTGCAACAAAAAATCATACTTGCAAATAAATTAATGAAAGATGTTAGAATATTATCTATTTTTGAAGCAGAAAATCCAGGATTTGATTCCAATTTAACTAAAACAGATTTGGAAATTTTAAAACTGTTAATAAAAGAACCAAGACAAAAAATTGAAAATATATCAAAAGATACAGGATTATCTACAAAAACTGTTACAAGATGCATTGATAAACTACAAGAAAATGATGGTATTCAATTTACAGTAATTTATGATCCAACAAAAATTGAGGATTTTATTCCACATGCCATACTTGCCTGGATTGAAGGAGATCTTAGAGAAACATTAGAAAAAATGAATGAAGAGTTTCATGAATCATTTATGCAGATACCGTTTATTGCAAAAAATCAAATTGTGTTATTTATGTATAGTCACGATATATTTGAAATGGATGAATTAACTCAAAGAGTTAGAAATATGGATAATGTAAGATCTGCAGATCTATTTATTCCAAAAAAGATATCTTTTCCATTAAAATGGTTAGAACAAGCTATTAATGATGCCAAGAAATCATCTACACTTCATCTTTCATATCAAACAAATTAAATAATAATAAAATGTAGAATTAGGTATGAAAAAGAAAAAGATCTATGAAGGTAAAATTTTAGGTCTAAGTGTTTATGATTTAGTAATTGAAGGTAGAAAAGTAAAACGAGAGATGATAGAGCACAGAGGAGCAGCCGCAATGTTAGCATTTGATGAAAATAACAAAGTAATCCTTGTAAAACAACATAGATTTCCTCATGGATATGTAATTGAGATTCCTGCAGGGACGCTAGAAAAAAGAGAAGACCCAAAGAAATGTGCATTTAGAGAATTAGAAGAAGAAACTGGGTATAGAGCTAAAAAAATGACACCGTTAATTACTTACTATCCATCCATAGGCTACAATACTGAGGCTATTCACTGCTTTGTAGCCTCAGGATTAAAGAAAATTGCAGATTTGAAGCTAGATGAAGATGAAATATTATCTGTTGTAAAGATAGATCTTGAAAAAGTGATTTCAATGATAAAAAATGGAAAAATTCAGGATTCAAAAACAATTTGTGCAGTATTGACATATGCTGCCAAAAAGAAATTGTAATAATTATTTATTGTAAATAGGCTGTACAAGATCTGCAACATCAGCCCAAGATTTTGCAATTCGTTCAAACATATAAACAAGATCAAGAAGATCAATAGGGATTTGTTTTTTATTTCCTATTGTAGTTCGTAGTTTAGAAAGATTTTCTTGATATTTTTTATGTAGTGATATAGCTTCTATGGCTAATCGTCTATCAGGTTTGGTAAAAGCATCAATAGATTTTTCTGCAAGAATATTAAAATTTTGTACTATATCAAAAATTTTCTTTAGATGTTCATTTGATAAAGAAGAATTGTAAATAAAATTAGCAAGTTCTACTATTGTGTCACCTGCATTTTCTAAAAGATTAGCAGCTACTCTGTAATCTAAAATATCAATATTTTCTAAATTAAATACATTGGCTAATTTTTTATCAACAAGTGTACTCCTGATTAAACGTACTAGAAGAAAATATTGTCTGTTAACCTCAACATCTCTTTTTGATAATGTTTGTAAATTAGATTTATCATCTAAAATTAATCCATTTGATACATCATCATACATTCCAAGTGCAATAGAACTCATTCTTTTTAGAATTTTTTCTGGATTTAGGGTTGTGGCATCTAAAAGAAATTGCATATTAATATTTGAAGCATCTTCTTCAATAATCTCCATACCAACTAATCGTCTCATTGAGTTTCGTATTTTTTCTCGATCCTCACCAGGTATGATTGATTTTGAAGTAATTTGTATAATATCATATCCTAAAAGATAAGCTCCAGTTATGTCAGCTACAATATTTTCGTCTTTAGGTAATGGATATGAAATTACAAGTTCTTTTGTAGGACGCATTTCTTTGTTTGCAGAAATTGAGATTGTATCCTGCCCAGTTTCTAGCTCAACTTCATTACTTTTATCTAGATTATTGGCAACTACCCACTCTTTAGGTAATGAAACTAAGATGCTACTACCAATCCTTTGTAGGCGTCGAATGAATTTAGTCAATTTATACTAATATAATTAATTTAAGCCATATTCTTATATTTTGTGTAAAATTTAAACTGAGATTAATGGAGGCAACTGCATTTTGTCCTGCACATATTACAGGTTTTTTTAAAGCCTACTTGGAGGAAAATAATCAAAAAAATCCTGAAAAATTAGGTTCCATGGGAGCAGGATTTTCAATTAGAGAAGGAGTTACTACCCATATCAATATTTTACCTAGAATTAATCAAAATTCTAACTTTAAAATTACTACTATAGGTTATCAATCAGATAAGACAGATATTTCAGAATATGTATTAAATGAATTTCTGAAGCTTGGAGATTTTGAAAATATATTTTTTGATATTCAACATGAGATCACCATACCAGTTGGGTATGGTTTAGGTTCTAGCAGTGCTGTGGCATTATCATTATCATATGCATTAGATCATGCACTTAAAACAAGATTAGATCAGACAGCTATTGGTCAGATTGCACATAATGCAGAGATAAATTGTAAGACAGGATTAGGTGATGTTTTGGCATCATATCATGGTGGTTTTGAAATAAGAGTTAAACCAGGAGCACCAGGAATAGGTCAAGTAGAAAAAATCAACACAAAAGATATTTCCATAATTATGATTTGTTTTTCACCAATTTCAACAAATAAGTTCATCAAAGAACGTCTTTCTCAAATTAATGGTCTTGGTGGAAAAATGGTAAACAGATTATTAGAATCAAAGAATTATGAACATTTTCAGGATATGTCTTTGGAATTTGCAAAATATGTTCAAGTAATGACTTTGAGAATGGAAAATTTAATTCAAGAATTGGCTTCAAATGGAATAAAATCTGGTGTTGCACTCTTTGGTGAAACTGTTTTTACAATGATACCAAAAGAAAAAGAAAAGTATGTTCTACAAATTTTAGAAAAATACTCTGAAGGAATAATCATAAGATCAGAATTAGATAATCTGGGAGCAAGAGTACTCAGTAATTAATTGAATGTTAATGTCTTTAATTCCAAAATCTCATCCTAGAGCAAAGTCTCTTTTAATTCGAGAAAAACTTGTTACTGGATTTGATCAGGGATTAGTAGCTAAAGAAGGTCTCTTAGCACACGGTAGAGGAGAAGCTTTTGATTATTTACTTGGTGAAAAAACAAGCAGGACTGCAAAACTAGCAATCAAAGCAGCTGCTGCACAAATTCTTTTGGCAGATTTACCTGTAATCTCTGTTAATGGCAATACTGCTGCATTATGTCCAAAAGAAATAGTTAGACTTGCTAATGCATCAAGGGCAAAAATCGAAGTAAATCTGTTTTATGCTAATGAGAAACGAAAACAGAACATCATAAAGATTCTCAAAAAGAACGGTGCAAAGGAGATTTTAGGTACAAATCGTAATTTATCAACTACATTACCAGGATTAGATTCAGCAAGAAGAATAGTTGATAAAAATGGGATTTTTGCAGCGGATGTGGTGATTGTTCCATTAGAAGATGGTGATAGAACTATGGCATTAAGAAGAGCGGGAAAAACAGTCATAACATTTGATCTAAATCCACTTTCAAGAACTTCACAAACTGCCAACATAACAATAGTAGATAACGTTACACGGGCAATGGATTTGTTAACTATAACATGTAAAAAATTATCAAACAAGAATAAGAAAATACTTGAAAAAATTGTTTATGATTTTAATAACAAAAAAAAATCTCTCAGATAATATTATTGAAATTAGAGATAATCTAACAAGGAGGCTACATATTGCATAAATCAGTTTATGATATTATTAAAATGAAAAAAGATGGAAAAAAAATTTCAGCAATTACGAGTTATGATTATACACTTGCATCATTATGTGATAAATCTGGAATAGATATACTACTTGTTGGAGATAGTGCAGGAATGGTAATGCTTGGTTATGAAAATACTATTCCTGTAACAATGGATCAAATGTGTATGTTTACAGAAGCAGTAAGTAGGGCAAGAAAAAATTCTTTGTTGGTTGCAGATTTACCATTTATGTCATATCAAGCAAGTATTGAAGATGCAATAAAAAACTCAGGGAGATTAATACAGGCAGGAGCTGATGCAGTGAAACTTGAGGGGGGAATTTCTATGTCAGAAACAATCAGTGCAATTGTAGATATTGGAATTCCAGTAATGGGTCATATTGGTTTACAACCACAAACAACAATGTTATCAGAAGGATACAAAGTACAAGGAAGAACAAAAGATACTGCAATAAAGCTAATTGAAGATGCAAAAGAGCTTGAAGAAGATGGTGTATTTAGTATTGCATTAGAAATGATAAGTCATGAAGTTGCACAAATAATTTCTGAAACTATCAGTGTACCAACTATTGGAATTGGTTCAGGTGTTGGTTGTAATGGTCAAGTATTAGTTGTACAAGATTTGTTGGGCATGTTTGAAAAAATCAAACCAAGATTTGCAAAAAGATACTTGAATTTATCTGAGGATATTGTAAAAGCACTTGAAAACTATAAAAATGATATAGAATCAGGCACGTTTCCTGCTCAAGAGAATTGGTTTTCAATGGATGATAATGAGTTTAAAAAATTACGAGAACAAATTGGTAGCTAAAAAGAAAATTATCAAGAAAAAGAATCATCCTTCATTAGATATTGTAGGTTCTTATGGTGTTGAACTCTCTGAGAGAAAAATTGTTCTTTGTGTTGCAGGAAGTGTTGCGGCATACAAAGCAATTGAATTAGCAAGATTACTAATGAGACATGGTGCTGATGTGACCTGTGTTACAAGTGATGCAGTTACAAAACTAGTACAGCCGGATTATTTCAAGTGGGCAACTGGAAACGAGGTTATAACAAAATTAACAGGAGAATTAGAACATATCAAATTAGCAGATTATAATCAATCAGATCTTATCATAGTATATCCAGCTACTGCAAATACACTTGGAAAATTAGCTAACGGTATTGATGATACACCAATAT
>JABFSW010000065.1 GCA_013140415.1 Nitrosarchaeum sp. | reverse complement strand
GATAACTTGTATGGAATAGATCGAAAAAAGAGCAATCGATCATAGGAAACGAAAAGAATTGGGGGTTATCCAAATACAAAATCATGCCAGATATTGCCAGCAAATAGTTCAGAAAGACTATGCAATTGAAAAGATGCTCTTGATAGTATCAAAGGCACCAAGTACAGTATGAACTTGAGCAATGGTGTTTTTTATGTTGAATTTTTTTAATTCGTCAGATGTAAAGGGACCAATGGCAACAACAGATAATTTCTCTAAATTACTTAACAATGAATTTTCATCATAATCTTTGGACATTATTTCAAAAAATGCTCTAACAGAAGAGGCGCTTGTAAATACAATTCCATCGACTTTATTTTGTGAAAACAATTCCCTAAATTCATTCCACTGAGAAGTATCTCTGAAGGCACAGACATCATAGAGATGAATTTCTTTTACATCAATACCTATTTTCTCTAATAGTTCTTTCAAAAACGATGTAGATGCCCCACTTCTAGGTACAATTACTTTTTTTCCTACAGCATGTAATTTTGTAAATAACTCTCCAACACCAACTGAAGAATAGGTATTGGGCATGCATGCAACTTTAATTCCCTCGTTTTCTAGAGCGATTTTGGTTTTTGGACCTACTGCCATAACAATAGTATTTGCCACTGCAAGTTGTAATTTTTCAAATTTAGAAACTTTTTTTGCAGTATCAAAAAGAAGAGTCACAGCCTTTGAGCTCATAAATACAGAGTAATCAGGATCATATTGTTTTATTGAATCCAAAAATTCATCTACAATTTTTTCTCCCTTGCTAACTAGTTCAATAGTAGGCAAAGAAATCGGTCTTACGTTATCTTTGGTTGCTAAATCTATGAATTCAGAAGAGTCATCTTTTGAACGAGTTATGGCTATAGTTTTTCCTTTAAGCATTTTTTCTCCATCCTATGACATTAGACAAATCTACGACTTTGCCTATTATGATATTAGTAGGAGGTTTGATTTTATTTATCTTTACAAGTTTTGCAATATTAGATACTGTTCCGATGATCATTTTTTGTTGTGGAGTGGTACCGTTTTGAATTACAGCTACAGGTGTTTGTTTATCCAATCCACCTGCAACAAGCTGCTTACAAATAACATCAATTCTTGAAAGCCCCATCATAATTACAATAGTATCAACAGATTTTGCAAGACGTTTCCATTTGACTGATTCATTTTTCTTTTCAGGGTCCTCATGACCTGTAACAAATACAACTGATGATGCATACTTTCTATGAGTTAGTGGGATTCCAGCATAAGTTGCAGAACCAATTCCAGATGTAATTCCTGGAACTATCTCATACTTTACGTTATTTTCTTTAAGATATTCAGCCTCCTCCCCACCTCTACCAAAGATTATTGGATCACCGCCCTTTAGCCGAACGATATTTTTATTGGATTTTGCATATTTTACCATTAACTCATTAGTATTATTTTGATGAGTAGTATCATCGCCTACTTCCCTTCCAACGTACATTTTTTCTGCAGACTTTGGAATCATTGAGATTATTTTTTTGCTTACTAATCTATCATACAATACAACATCCGCTTTTTGTAAGAGCTCAACTGCCCTCAAAGTAATTAATTTACTATCGCCTGGTCCTGCCCCAACAAGATACACCCTACCTGTCATTGTTTATTCCATTCCTCCACTTTTTTTCTCCAATTTATTGCAAGGTCATTTACGCCTTTCTCACGTAGTTCCTCACCTATGATTTTACCAAGAGAGAAAGGGTCATTTTTGTTTCCAGATTTCTTTACAAAAAGAGACTTTTTTCCATCTACAGAAAAAGCAGACACACTCATAGTCATTTGATCTCCGTGGGATTTAGCATATGCACCAATTGGGAATCGGCATCCAGAATCAACAAAGTCAGAAAGAGCCCGTTCTGCTTCAATTTCCAATCTAGAATCAGCATCTTCAATTTTTTTCAGCATTGAAATTGTATCAAAATCGTCTTTTCTTGAAACTATAGCTAATGCACCCTGTCCGGGAGATGGAGAAAAATCTTCAATAGATAATTGTGCAAATATAACATCAAGACCTAATCGTGTGATTCCTGCTTGTGCAAGAACAACTGCATCAAAATCTTTTCCAAGTACTTTTTTGATTCTTGTTTCAATGTTTCCTCGTATTGGACGAACTGTAACATCAGATCTTTTTCTTGTTATTTGTACGGCACGTCGTAGTGAGCTTGTACCTATAACTGCACCTGGTTTTATAGAATCAAGATCAGTACCATCAGATGAAATAAAAATATCATTAACTGTTTCTCTTTTTGGAACAGAAGATAAAATCAAATTTTCAATTAATTGTGAAGGAACATCTTTGAGACTATGTACTGCAAAATCTATCTCGTTATCGGCAACTGCCCTATCAATTTCTTTTTCAAATATTCCTTTTTGATCAATTGTAAATAATGGTCTTGCATCAGTATCACCTTTGGTTTTTATTGTTTTGATCTCAAATTCGGTATCAGGGCTTACTTTTTTTAGTTCTGATATCACCCAATTAGTTTGTGCAAGTGATAATTGACTACCCCTTGCACCAATTACATATTTCAATTCTTCACCGATTTTAATGCAGCATTATAAGCAGTCATGGTATAATTTAGATCAGTTTGTGTGTGTGCATCAGATAGAAAAACTACCTCAAACTGAGATGGTGCAATGAAAACACCTTTTTTTAATAAAGTGGAGAACATTTTTTGGAATTTTTTTGCATCTGCATTTTTTGATGACTTGTAGTCTATGACAGGCTTGTTTGTAAAGAAAATTTGGAACATTGATGATGTGAAATTGATTTGATGAGGTATTTTCATGTCAGTTGCCATATCACTTATGGCATGAGTTAGCATGGCATTATACTGTTCAAGTTTTGAATACAGTTTATGTTTTATTTTGTTTATTGTTTTTATTGAAGCGATTGCTGCACTGACAGAGATTGGATTTCCAGCATATGTACTGGCTTGGTAAACTTTACCGTTTGGGGAAAGTAAATCCATTATTTCTTTTTTCCCACCTACGGCTGCAATGACAAATCCATTTCCTAATGCTTTAGCCAGAGTTGTAATATCGGGTTTGATTCCAAAATGTTGTTGAGCACCACCTGGCGATATTCTGAATCCAGTTACAACTTCATCAAAAATTAGAGGCACACCATTATCTTTTGTAATTTTTCTAACTTCAGAGAGAAAATTATTTTCAGGTAAAATCAATCCCATATTAGCTAAGATGGGCTCAATTATAACTCCAGCAACATCTTTGTTTTTTGTTATAGTTTTTTCAAGTTCTTCAGAATTGTTATACGGTACGACAAGAGTGTTTTTTGAAACCTCATCTAATCCACCATCAGATATTGAAATTCCGTTATGTGCAGAGCCAGATCCTGCTTTTACCAAAACAGAGTCATGTGCTCCATGATAGCAGCCTTCAAACTTTATTATTTTTTTCTTTTTTGTAAATCCACGAGCTAATCTTATAGCAGTCATTGTAGCTTCGCCACCTGTATTTACTAACCTTACTTTGTTAATTGAAGGAAAATTTCTAATAATTAATTTTGATAATTCTATTTCAGATTCTGTTGGAGTACAAAATAGAGTTCCTTGTGTTAGTTGCTTTGATACTGCATTTAGAATTTCTTTTCGTCGATGTCCTAATAGTAATGCACCGTAACCATTACAGAAATCAATGTATTTGTTTTTGTCTTCATCCCAGATGTAAGCACCGTTAGATTTTTTGGCAAAGAATGGATATGGTTCAAAATATCTAACAGGGCTGTTTACCCCTGATGGAATTACTTTTTTTGCATCATTGAATAATTTTTGAGAATTAGACAATAATCAACTGTGATTTGGGTCATTATTATTCGTAATAAGTCATAGAAACCTATTTTCGTTGATGAAACTTGTTTCGAAATAGAAATGCTGTAGCAATAGTCCCAACATAAGGTGCAGTCCAATACAGCCATAGATTATCTAACACTCCTGAGAATAATGCAGGAGCTAACGCCCTAGCAGGATTCATAGAAGCACCAGAAATAAAAGCCAAAAAAAAGATATCCAATCCAACAATTCCACCAATTGCAATTCCACCAAATCCTTTGAGGCCTTTTGTGTAAACTACGGTAAAGATTACAGCCATTAAGAGAGCAGATGCTAAAACCTCAATTGAAAATATTAAAGATAGTGAAAAATCATAATTGGGAGCATTTGCTCCAAGATTTGCTCCAGTGCCAATAAAACTCATAACAAATAAAGAACCAAATAGTGCTCCAATAATCTCTGCAGCAAAATAATATACAATTTGAATCTTAGAAATATGTCCTGTAATGTAATAGCCAATTGTCACTGCAGGATTAAAATGAGCTAAAGAGATCTTCCCAAAAAAATGGATTCCTATTATTAATGCAATAAATGGTGCAACTGCAGCAAAGGCAATTCCCAGTGTTCCACCTGTTTGAACATCATAAACAATAGAGCCAGTTGCAAACACAACAAGAATGAACGTTCCAATTAATTCAACGATAAAAATTTGTAAATTGGAATATGACATTAAGTATTTGCCTCAAGAGATTCAATTAAAACTATCACTTTTATTTTTATTTCATCACGTATCTTTCTTACTTCTTCTATTGATTTTTCTTTAGGATCTGGAATTTGCCAATCAAGAATATCTTTTATGAATAGAGCAGGGCATGATTCTTTGTCAATACATCCCATGTTAATTGCTTTTTCAGATTCATCAATGATTTGTTGAGATATATTTTTTGGCATTTGATTTTCAATGTCAATACCAATTTCTTTCATTGCTTGCAAAACAATTGGATTTACGTGAGTGCTTGGCTTTGTTCCAGCACTTATTGCCTCAAATCCTTTTGGCATGTATTTTCTAAAAAATGCTTCAGCCATTTGGCTCCTGCCAGCATTTTCAACACAAACAAAGAGAATTTTTTTCATATTAGTTTCAACATCATCTCAAAATTTGAAAATAACTCACACAAAAAGTTGGATCAAAAGCATTGCCAAATATGAAACTCCAGCACTGGCAGGAATTGTGATAATCCAGGCCCAGACTATTCTTTTACCTATTCCCCACCTAACTGCTGAAATGCGTCTTACTGCACCAGCACCCATGATAGAGCCAGAAATGGCATGGGTTGTGCTTGCAGGAATTCCAGCATGTGCCAAAAGGGCTAAAATGGTTGCACCACTAGTTTCTGCAGCAAATCCCTGATATGGTTTTAGTTGTGTTATTTTTACTGCCATTGTTTTTACGATTCTCCAGCCCCCAAAAAATGTGCCAAGACTTATTGCAAGTGCTGCCATAAATATGACATAAAATGGTACATCGAATGTTGTGATCACACCTTCTGTTAACAAGATTAGTGCGATTATCCCCATTGTTTTTTGGCCATCATTTGCTCCGTGTGTCAGTGAGAAATAAGTAGACGATACAAGTTGTAGTTTACCAAAAACAGAGTTTACTTTACGCGGCTTTTTGTTTGCAAATACTCTAATAATTAGTGTTGCAAGTAAAAATGCACCAATTAATCCTACGATAGGGGAGACAATTATTCCAGTTACCACCTTTTCAAGTCCACCAAAAATTATTGCGTGTGTTCCCGCACCTGCAATACCTGCACCTATTATACCGCCTACAAGTGCATGGCTGCTTGAAGAAGGTAGTCCCCACAACCATGTGATTAGATTCCATGCAATTGCACCAGTTAACGCACCTATGATGATATGAATGGTTACAAAATCAGGATTGATTATTCCCTTTCCAATTGTTGTTGCAACTGCTACCCCAAAAAGAAATGGGCCAACAAAGTTTGCTACAGCTGCAAGTGAAACTGCTTGGAGCGGTTTTAGCACTCTAGTTCCAACAACTGTTGCAATAGAATTTGCTGCATCGTGAAACCCGTTGATAAAATCAAAAATTAGTGCTGCTATTATTGCACCGATAGCTAGTTCATACATAATTACCACTAAGTGTATTTCAAAACAATGTCTTCAATAACATCTGCAACATCCACACACCTATCAGATGCAGTTTCCATTGTTTCATAGATATCCTTTAGTTTAATGATGGTTATAGGGTCATTACTCTCAAAGAGTTTTTCAATAGATTTTCTATACAGATCATCCACTATGTGCTCAATATTGCCTGTATTTCGACAGTGTGTTATCATATCTTGAGGATTTTTGATATTGTTTAATTTTGATACCATGTATTCTACTTCTTTTGTTGCATTTACAAGCTCTTTTGCAATTTCTAGTGTGTATAGTGGAGGACTAGTAATTTTGTAACTACGTGTTCGTGCAGAAATACCATCCATGAAATCAATCACATCGTCTATTTTTGATGCAATTCTTTGCATGTCCTCACGGTCTAAAGGTGTGATGAATGTCTTATTTAATTCCGCAAAAATATCGCGAGTGAGAACATCAGCTTCGCTTTCAAGATTTTTGATTTTTGTGTGTTGTTCCGTATTACTAAGATCTGAAAATAAAACAACTAGTGCCTCAGCAGTTTCCACAGCCTTTTTTGCCAGATTATTAAGAATTGATAAAATTTCCTTATCATTAGATCTTACCCAAGAAAACATGTTTGCCATAAATCAGATGAAATAAGATAGGAGTTAAAACTGTTATCCATATAATGTATGCAATATTTGGATCTGTTGATTTTTGAGATTTATGTGTATGAATGATTTATTATAATATGATTAGTTAATTTTCAGTTTTAGTATGAGATGCAATACGTTCTTCACTTGGACGATGTTTGCCAGTTACAATATAGTTAATCGCATCACTCATGAATACAGCATGATCACCAATTCTTTCCAAATACCGCAACAATAATGCTTCAGCAAGGGCACATCGGGTATTTGTAGATTCAATCAATTTTGGTAATCTCTCGCGATAGATTTTATCAATAAATTTTTCATCTTCACGAATTTCAACAGCTTTTCTAATATCTAATTCTGCAAAAGACAAAACTGCTGCTTTAATCATATGTTTCACTTTTTTCGTGGATTCAGCAAGTGATGCGTTGGTACATTCAGATACATCACCAAATAAATCTCGGACAAGAGTAATATCATAAGCATATCTACCAAATCTAGAAAATGCGTACGAAATTTCTGTTGATGAACGAATTAATCTAAAGTCATCAGCCACAGGTTGATACTTTAACAACATATCAAATGTGAGATCTTCTACTTCAAAGTATTTTGCACGAATAGCATCAGATAATTTTAGAACTTTATCTTTGGTATTTGTTCCTGTCAAATACGAATCTATTGCCAAAGATATTGATTCAATTACCATATCGCCCATTTCAGACATGATAAAAGATAACTTGTGCAGTGAAGGGTCAATTAATCGAGTCATTTATCCAAAGTGACCTTGCACATATTTTGCCGTAAGTTCGTCTTTTGGATCTGTAAATAGTTTCTTTGTTTCTCTAAATTCTATTAGATCACCAAGATACAGAAATCCAGTATAATCTGAAACACGAATTGCTTGCTGCATGTTATGAG
>JABFSW010000202.1 GCA_013140415.1 Nitrosarchaeum sp. | reverse complement strand
TGTAATTAGACATACACATATCAAGTAAAATCAGATCATAATGATTTTTCAATACCAGATCAAGACCTTTTTTTCAATCAATAGCACTTTCAAAATCATGGTTTTTAGTTTTTAGAATGTCTGAAAATATTTCACTTATTTCAGGAATATCTTCAAGATGGAGTATTTTCATAACATAGAAAAAACAAGTAGATTCATAAAAATTAGTTTGTGCAAATGCACAAACTAGAAATTTAATTTAAAAAGACAAAATGTAGATTACGCATAAAGAACAACAAATCACAAAGAGTTTTCAGACAAGTTGCGAATATGACTGGTATCTTTTTGATATGCCATGTCAAGTGCTTTTTGTATTTCATCAAGGTTCTTTTTTGTGGTTGTTTGATTCCCTTTGATTATTTTGCATTCTTGTATTATGGGTAATGCACAAAAATTTCGGTATTGCTCGTATGAAACTACACAGTAACGAATTTCAGCCTCATCTTGAAATTTATACTGAATTTTAAATGGCAATTCAAATTAGGAAGGAATGTATGATTAATAACTTTTAAGATATATTCAGAGATACAATGATGCTACGCAGGATTTTTAATAGATTTCATAACAGACACTAATTTTTCAACAGGACACGGTTTTTCCAAGATCATTGTAGCGTTTAATTGAATTATTTTGTGAGTTATGGATTTATCGCTATTCCCAGTAAGTATAATGATGATGGCATTTGGATTGAGTTTTTTTATATTTTCTAATCCATATAGACCATCATAGGTGGGCATTGCAATATCCATAATTACAAAATCAGGCGTGTGTTCAGCATACAAATTTACTGCCTTTAACCCATCAGTACCACATCCTACAACATCAAAGTCTTCAAGTAAGAGATACTCAGATAATAGCTCTAGAATATCTTCATCGTCATCAATTATGATAACAGAGCCGTTCATGATTCTATTTTTTCTCACATAAACAATATCTACTGTATGTTATTTTTTTAACAAACAACATGCTTTCATAAATTTACAGATGATTAAATAATTGAGTTTATTTAATTTGAACTGATTTTGATTTTTTTAGAGGTAAATAAAATTAGAATATTTATTCAGAATCATATATTTATCAATTTTTCTTTGTAATTTTATTATTTTTGTTTATGGTTTTAACGATATGGTTAAAGTGATTTTTAATATTTTTAAAATATTGCTTTGTTTCTTCGTCTATTTGTTGTTTATAATATCTCTCAAGCATTTCAACAGATAACCCAATTACAGTTAAATCATCCAATATAATATTCATAAAAACATTTGATTTTTTTGCCTCATCAATAGTCATTCCAAATTATTATCAAAATAACATGATATAACAAATAGTTGCCAAATTTGGAAATGATGCTTTAGACCAAAAATAAAAACATAGTAAAGACATCAAGAAATCCTACACAGATTATTCAGATATTAAAAAATATGAACCAATAAAACGTCAAAGCAAATTTGGAACCCAATTAGAACAGGAATATGGAATTATAAAATGGGCCAAATAATAGTTGAACTTAAGGCAATTAGTAAAATTGGATCTGGATTTTTTTAGATAGATAGGTTAAAAATTATTTCAACAATATTAATTAGTATGATCTTCATAAATGGATCATGCCAGGATTTGATCATGTCATTGCAAAATCACTGAGCGAAGTTATTGAAAAAAATCTAGGCATAAAAACAGTTCAGAAGATCGAGAGAAGATTATTTGAAAAATATGGTATCTCATGGAGCCAATCATTAGAAGAATTTGAAAAACTAGATTTTGTATTAAAAGAATTATTTGGAAATGCTGGTACAAAAGGATTAGAACGTAGATTTTGTGAGAGTATATTTGATTCAAAATCAGAGAAAACAAATGATAGTTGGATTACAATTTCTGATCCAAGTATAAATTCAATTATAATACAAACATTTGGAGATTTGGAGAGGAAAAAAATTATCGAATCAATTATCTCGGTACCAAAGATCATTTATGAAATAATTAAAGAATGCGATTTACCTCAAACATCAGGATATAGAAAGATAAATGCATTAATTAATGACGGGTTTTTAATTCCAACAGAATTTGAGATTAAAGAAAACAAGAAAATTTTTAAATATATTTGTGTATTTAAAAATTTAAAAATTGACATAAACTCAAATAAGATCAAAGTTAGTGTTCAACTAAATGACTCTCAACAAGAACAGTGTTCATTTCTACATACAATTAAAGCATAATTTACAATAAATTATACAACAAAACATAATTGCAAATCAGCAACTAGAATAATTAATCTTTAATATAACTAAAAAAAATTGATAATGGATATTATTTTGATAAAGTTATTTTACTTCTATGAGGATTAAAAATAGAAAATACCATGACAAAATCTAATCGAGTAGTTATTGTTGATGATAATGAGGACATAACCAGTGTGATTTCAGATATTTTAGAGATTGGCGGATTTAATGTTGTGGGAATTGGACATAATGGAAAAGAAGCAGTATCACTATACAAAAAACATAAACCAGATTTTATTTTCTTAGATGTAACGATGCCAATAATGGATGGAATTCAAGCACTAAAAGAAATTAAAGAAGAAGATTCCAAAGCCAATGTAATTATGGTTACAGCAGATGACGGAACTAGTGTAATCCAAGAATTAAAAAAATTGAATGCAACAGCAATAATTGTTAAACCGTTTAAAATTGAAGCAATTTTTGAAACAATCAAAAACATTAACAAGTAAAATAGAAAAAGAAATAAAAGACGAAAATAATTTTAAAACACAGATGTCAAATAAAGTAAAATGCTCACATATTTTGGTACAAAAACAAAGTGAGGCAATAGTAATTTATGAACGCCTTAAAAATGGAGAAAAATTTAGCAAGTTAGCAAAAGAACTATCAATTGATACAGGTAGCGCAAAAAAAGATGGAAATTTGGGGTATTTTACAAAAGGAATGATGGTAAAACCATTTGAAGAGGCTGCTTTCAAATTACAAATTGGAGAAATGTCTGAGCCAATTAAATCAGAATTTGGATATCACATAATCAAAAGATTTGGATAAAACAATAAAAGCAATCTAGATTTTTGTATCTGAACAAAATCAATGACATGTATTTTTTCATAATTAGAGAAATGCATCTAACCCTGTTTTTTGTGATTCTATTTCTTGATTTTTTTGCAGTACTTTTGTCATCTTTTCGCCCATTGATTTTGCAGCAGTCATCTTTCTTTTTCCAATCCAATAATAGGTCTCATCTATCGTATTTTTTGCAATAAGCACAACTAATTTACCAGTATCTTTTCTTCCAGTTCTACCTCGTCTTTGAATATAGCGAACTGAGCTTGGAACATTATCATAAAAAATAACTTGATTTACTTCAGAAATATCTAATCCCTCTTCTCCCACACGTGTTGCAATCAATACTCTAAAGAGCCCATCACGAAAGTTCTGTACTGTTTGGATTTGTTTTTTTTGTTTTAATCCAGTTTCTCCAGATTTTCCAATTAATATTCCAGCAGAGATTTTCATTTCAGTTAATTTGTTAAAAATTACATCAACAGAATCACGATAGCTTGTAAATATCAGAGCTTTTCCGGGAACAGATTCTATAATTTCTTTGAGTTTTAGAATTTTAGAGTGCTCTATCCCTTTTGATTGTGCATCTTTTGCAAGATGTATTGCCCTTGTAAAATTAGGATCAACTTCAAATAATTCTTTTACTCCTACACCTTTTTTTATTTTTGCGCGCTCACAGAACTTCAAAAAAGATGTTATTCCGTGAGCCTCTAAAATACTCAAGGCATAATGAATTCTAATTGCAGTGAATAGCGGTTTTGCAGATCGCCTGTTTTGATTGAGTACAAACTGTCTAATTCGCAATAAAGCAGATAGTGATTGCTGTTCTGCCAATTTAATACCATTTTTTCTCAGTGTATCATATCTCTCATCTAAAGATAATTTTAGTAATGTTTGGATTGCTTTCATTTCAGGTGGAAGTTCGACACTGATCCATTCGGTGTTGGTCTCTTGTGTGTATGGTTTTACATCAGGACTGTCTTCTGTTCTTTCAGCTACACTTGAAATTCGTAGTTTGGTGAGAAGTTCAGTAGCTTTGTCTTTTTCACTTGGAAGTGTTGCAGTCATTCCAAGAATTCTCAAAGTAGAATTTACAAATCTCTCTGCGATTCCTGAATATGCGTAATCACCTACAGTTCTATGAACTTCATCATATATCACCAAACTAAATTGATCTGGAGAAACAATTTGTCTATCTAAATCATTTTTTGCAATTTCAGGGGTTGCACATATTACACTACTATTCCAAAGCTTTGTTCTTTTCTGAATTGGATCCTCCCCTGTTATCAGCGAGATATCATCAATGGTGAGATTTTGTTTCAAGAACTCATAATGCTGATTTACTAAAACCCTAGTTGGGGCTAAAAATAAAATTCCACCTGTTCCTTTTGACAGATATTCTGCAATGACTTGTAATGCAATAGCAGTTTTTCCTAGACCGGTTGGCAATACCACAATGCAGTTTTCCTGCATTGCCTGATTTGCAAGATTTATCTGGTAATCTCTTTTTTCAATTGAATTTTTTTGTACATATTTTTTGTCAATATATTCCAAAGTTATCTCTAAACTAAAGCCAGATTTTATTGATTTTATGCTTTCGTGTAGTAAAATGCTACATTGTGGTCATTATTGAGCAATAGAAATTATATTCTACTAATTTAGGTATGAAACAAGACACTTTTACGTATAAATTTTCATTTGTTAATATGACAAGAGAAGAAGCAATCAATTCTTTTTGTTATTATGTCAAATCTTCAAGCTATAATGTCTTTTTCAAGTAAAGATAAGACATCAAAATATTGATTTCATATAAGATATTGCCCAAAGAGGATGTGAAGCAGATTGAAAACAAATAGAAAGTGGATGTTTTTTGTTTTACCAGCCAGCATAACAGCAGAAGGATTACATATTGTCATACCATTGTATGTTCTTTTTCTTGGCGGCAATGTAGTAGATGTTGGTATTGTGATAGGACTTCATTATGCATTATCAGCAATTGGAGCAGTTTTTTGGGGGAAAATTATTGACAGATACCACGTAAAGAGAGCAATATTGTTTATTTGTTTTTCAGCAATTACAATTTGCAGTATTGGGTTGTTTTTGACAGTTGATTTGAATTTGGTTTTTATAATTTCATCAGTTGCAGGATTTTTCATTATTGGAAAAAACCCAGTAACACAAGTTCTAGTAATGGAATCAGTATCAAATAATCAATGGAGCAGACTGTTTACACAAATTTCAATCATAACTAGCTTGGGAAGTTTAACTGCATTTTTAGTAGGTTCTATTTGGGATACATTTTTTGATCTTAGACCCTACTTTCTCTTTTGTGCGATGACAAGTGTAATTGCAACAGTTCTAAGTATTGTGGTAGGTAGTAAAAGTATTATAGAAAGACATACAATAGTGCATTCAATACACGGAATAAGACATATTTTTGATCACACTAGGATAAATTTTCAGTTTATCTTTACTAAGATTCCTCATCCACATGATTTTAAACCAATTATATCAATTTTCCAAAGAAAAATGTCTCATGAGATAGGGATACTTTTTCTTACAAATTTCTTATTTTATTTTGGAAGCAATATTTACTTTACAGCATTTATACCATTTCTAAAAAAATTTGATTTTACGAATTCAGAAGTTTTTCTAGTGTACATGATTCAAACATTGGTGCTACTTACAATATTTTTCTTTGTTCCACGTCTGATTTCAATACTTACAGAAGAACGTGCAACACAAATATCGTATTTACCTAGAGTTCTAGGAGTAATCATAGCTGCATCACTAATTCCCAGTATGGCAGGGATTAATTCACTTATGATGGCAATGATTTCATCATGTTTGATGGTTTCAGCATTTTCTATTTTTAGTGTGTCAAGTTCAATAATTATTTTCAAAGCAATCCCCAAAGGATTTGAAGGAACATATCTTGGCGTGAATAGCTTCATGACAGGTGTAGGGATATTCTTAGGAGCTTTAACTGCAGGTTATGTTGCAAATGCTGTAAGTTATTCAGCAGCATTTACCATAGCAGTAGGCATAATATTGTCATCACTAGTAATGTTTAGAATTTATTTGAAATACAAATTGTCTCACCGAATTATCTAAAATATCCCTAGTATTTTGAAATAATACTGAGTCGTGATTTTGAAGAGACTGCAATTATAGAGATTATTGCCACAACTAAAATCATTACTGTGATTGTACCAAATTCTGGAACAACTACACCATTGCTTATTTCAACTTGTACTGACTGTTTATGCTCTGATGAGAGACCCTGATTTGCAGTAATAGTATAAAATCCATCTTCTTTCCACATTGGTCCTCCAGATATGATTTCTGTTGAAAATTCACCATTTGTACCTGGTGTGACTTGTGCAATCGAAATCAAATTGCCATTAGGAGAAGTTACAGTAAATGTAATATCTGTTGTATAACTAATTGTACTTCCAGTTACAATAATTTTATTGTCACCAAAAGTAGTTTCAGTTGAGAGAGTGATGGCACTTGGACTATCATTGATTATTTCAGGTTCTGGTGATTTGATTGGAGATTCTGTTGGAGATATAGTTGAACCTATTACTGTGAATTGTATTTGTGCAGTTTTTTCTGTATCTTCATGACTTGCAATTACTGTGTATGTGCCATCCTTGAAACTTGGAAGTGGTGGATGAATCAATCGTTTGAACACACCATCATCATCAAATGGTAATTCTGGGGCATAGATAACTTCTCCATCGGGAGAAATAACGGTAATAGTGACGGGTTTGAAAATAGACACTCCAGTTATCTTGCCAATAACCAATACAGAATCCAAAGATTGTATTTCAGTTTGAGAAGTACTCAATTCGATCATCGGTTCTGCAAAAGCAGAGATTGGAATCGATATTGCAACTAAAATTAGCAATGCAATTTTGAGCATTTTATTCATAAGACACTGTTTGTATATTAATTATCCTATACAAATCAACTAGATTTTCTGATCTATGGTTTGAAACTAGGTTGGCAAAAATAAATACAGCATAAAAATAATTTTTTCACCGAATGCAAGAACTGTAATGTTAGAGTCTAAACTCCAATCTGATTAAAGGGGTGATTTGTAATATCCTGGTGTATGTTGGCATGTAGTTCTTGCTTGAACGTAAGGTCGCATCTATAACATTTCCAGGATTTCATATTTTATAGAGATAGATTTTTGAATATAACAACAACGTAGAAATCATTCATAGTAATGATCAGTATCAGTACTATCCTAGTAACTAGATACTAATTATTCCTAAATTAGATAACTCACTGCCAATTCCATATCCAATTAGGGCGATTCCAGTACCAAGACCTGCCATTTCTAAACCACCAACTAGTTTGTTGGTATTTGCCATTTTTGATTTAATCACACCTACAGTAAAAGATGTAGAAATACTAATTCCTATTGCAACAAAAAGGGCATCCAATCCGGATAGAAAAAAGAATGGCAAGATAGGCAACATTCCACCAATGAGAAAAGAAACAAACATTCGCAGTGCACTTTTCAG
>JABFSW010000035.1 GCA_013140415.1 Nitrosarchaeum sp. | reverse complement strand
ATTTTTAGTATCACCGATAATTACAAGACAATCTCCAGTAGTAATTTTCTGAGAATATAGAGGAGTTTTATCAATCAAACCCAAGATTCCAATTATAGGTGTAGGTTTAATCGGACCAGATGGTGTTTCATTGTACAAACTGACCTTTCCACCAACACATGGAATTTCAAAGTATTTTGCAAAGTCAGTAAGACCTTTTAATGATTCCAAAAATGTCCAAAAAATTTCAGGATTTTCTGGATTTCCAAATTGTAAATGATCAAGCATTCCAATTGGTTTTGCACCAGTACAAACAACATTTCTGCATGCCTCCTCAAAGCATCCTATTGCTCCTTCTCTGGGATTGATATAGCAGTGTTTTGGATTACCATCTATTTTTGCTGCCAAAAATTTACCGTTATCAAGTCGAAGAACGGATGAATCTAGGCCAGGTTTGACTACGGTTCGAATACCAACCTCATGATCATATTGTCCATATACCCAAATTTTGCTTGCAATGTTTGGCGATGAGATAAACCTCATCATCATTTTGGAATAGTCTAAAATTGGTTTGAGTTTTTTTTCCTTTTCGATGTTTTTTAGATATGCAGGTTTCTTGGAAGGTCTATCTAAAAGAGTAGCATTTGCAACAACGTCAGTTGGAAGATTAGCACATGTCTTTTTGCCTTTTTTCACATGCATCATATTATTTGAAGTCACATGACCAATAACAGAACACGTGATACGAAATTTTTTGCAGATTTCCTGTAGTTTTTTTAGTTTGTCATTGTCAGTTACTATTAACATTCTTTCTTGGGATTCAGACACCATAATTTCATCAGGATTCATATCAGATTCACGAGTGTGAACTTTAGTGACATCCATTTCGATTCCAATGGATAACGCATCTGCAGTTTCAGATACAGCACAAGATAATCCTCCACCGCCAAGATCCTTCATTGCATGAATAAGATTCTGATTTCGAGCTTCTAGTATTGCCTCTATGATTAATTTTTCAATAAAGGGATCTGGGATTTGAACTGCAGATCTATTCTCAGATTCTAAAGAGTCCGAAGCAAATTGCGAGCCACCAATTCCATCTCTTCCTGTAGAACCTCCAAGCAATACTACAAGATCACCTTTTTTAGCATGATTTTTGATCAGATTCTTTTTCTTTCCAAATCCAATAGCTGCAACATCAACTAGTGCATAATTAGAATAGCATTCATCAAATTCAACTTCGCCGCCAATGGTAGGAATTCCTAAACAGTTTCCATAATCTGCAATTCCAGTAACTGCATTTTTGAAAAGCCATCTTGCTTGTAGATCTTTTTCAATATCTCCAAATCTCAAACCATCAAAAATGGCAATAGGTCTTGTTCCTGCTGAAAGAATATCGCGAATAACTCCACCAACACCAGTTGCAGCTCCACCATATGGCTCAACAGCTGATGGGTGGTTGTGACTTTCAATATGAGCAGTTATGACATAGCCATCACCAACATCTAAAACTCCGGAATCGTATCCTTTTTCAGAGATAACAAGTGGCCCTTTCATGGGTAACATTTTGAGATGTTTCTTTGATGATTTGTATGAGCAATGTTCAGACCATTCAGCAGCTACAATTTGTAATTCAGTAGATGTGGGTTTTCTTCCGATTTTAGATGTAAGATCATCTAGTTCCTGTGGCTCTAAACTCAATTTTTAACACCAATTGTAGTTAGTAGTGATTCAAAAATAAGAGAAGACGGTTTATTGTCAATTGGATTAATTTCAGATTCAGCCGCTCTTTCTGGATGAGGCATCATACCAACAACATTGCCATCCTCATTACAAACTCCAGCTATTCTATCGGAAGAGCCGTTTACTACTTCACTGTATCGAAATACAATTTGATTTTTTTTCTTTAATTTTTTAAGTGTCTCATCATCCACATAATATCTTCCCTCGCCATTGGCAATTGGAATTGGAATTTTTTGATGTAGTTTTAATTTATTTGTAAAAGGAGTCTTGTTATTTTCAACTATTAGACTAGTCCATTTACACATAAAATTCAGGGATGTATTTTTGAGTAATGCACCAGGTAGTAAGCCAGCCTCTACAAGAATTTGAAATCCATTGCATACTCCTAAAATTGGAATTCCTTTTTCTGCCATTTTTTTGACATCTTTAATTATTGGACTATGAGCCGCAATTGCCCCTGATCTCAATCTGTCACCATAAGAAAACCCACCTGGAAGGATTACAGCATCTATATTTTTTGGCAACCCTTTTTCATGCCAAAAATATTCAGCATCAAGCTTGAAAACATCAGTCAAGACATGATACATATCTCGATCACAATTACTGCCTGGAAAAACTATTACACCTATCTTCACAATTAGTTTTATCTGCAGAGATATTTAATTTGAATCTAGTCAAAAATACAGAAATGAGGAATATTTGATCGCTTGCCACTAAACAGATAGAACGATAAATCAGGATCTGGTGATACATTGATAAAATTTACGCATAAATTGAACAATTTAGTAGATAAAATATCAACTAAGCAACAAACACATCAATTGTGATTTTGCTTACCATAGGATTGTAAATACGTAATTCATCACAGATTTCTTGAACTCTAGTTTGTGCAGATTTTTTATCTTTTTCTTTGATTGTAAATTTTAGCATTTTTGCAGTTTTGATTTTAGATATTGCAGAATGTGTACCTTTCAATACAAGATCATTTAGAATTGTTTCACCTTCAGGATCACTGATTCCAGGTTTATTTTCAATGGTCACGTGAACATTAAAAGTAGCCATTAATAATTTGCAAAATTAAAAAGAGGTTAATCTATCTTCCTACTAGGTTTGTGCTTTGATACACAAATTCAGAAAGATTAACTAAAAATATTTGGAAATTCTTTTATTTTAA
Source organism: Nitrosarchaeum sp. (assembly GCA_013140415.1). Lineage (GTDB taxonomy): Archaea > Thermoproteota > Nitrososphaeria > Nitrososphaerales > Nitrosopumilaceae > Nitrosarchaeum. Next base: position 5,022 of record JABFSW010000035.1, on the reverse strand, counting down.
AAATAAAAAAATTAGTTGCTTCCTATTAGGAAGACAACGTTGGCACTAGTACTCACATCTTGATCGGATGAGAATATTGGTGTTTGAACAGCTGACTTCTCCATTGCACCATAAGCCATATCATACATTGGCGTTGGATATGGCATTGAAAATTCAGATAAGGATATTTCCTTTACTCCAATTATTTTATAATTAAGTGGGGATAATGCCTTTCCTGCTTTTGACTGTGCATTTAGAATTGCTTTTTCTAAAAGATCATCTTTTAGTTTAGAATAAACTTCTGGGGATAATGAAAAAAATACACTATCAACTCTGTTTACTCCTGCACTTACTGCACTATCAATGATTGAAGCTACACTGTCAAGTTTCTCAGTTTTTACATTGATGATGTTACTTACTCTATATCCAACAAGTTCTTGTGTGTATTTGCCAGTTACGGGTTCCTGATAGTTATCATACACAGGGTATATGTTGAACTGGGATGTACTGATTTCTGAATCAGTAATTCCAACTTGTTTTATAGAGTCTATCACTTTACTCATCAATTCAGAGTTTGCAGTTAGTGCATCTTTAGCAGTTTTCTCTTGAATTTCAACACCAAAACTAATGTTTACAAGATCGGGTGCTACACTTGAAACTGCGGTACCTGTAACAGATATCACTTTTTCCCTGGATGGGAATGGAGTGACTTCTTGTGCAGTTGCATTTGGTGTCGCCGAAATTGCGCCCATAGTCACAGAGACTACCAGCACAGCAATCATTGCTGTTATGATTTGTTTTGAATGTTTCATAATATACAATACAGATTTTTGTAGATAAGGTTTGATTAAATTTCATTTTAACAACAAGTCTTAATAAGACACATCAAATTTTATTGGTTCAATGAAAGACGTTGTGGAAGATGATGCAGTAGGAATTTCAGACAGAGTTGAAATTATATCAACAGAAGATCAAAAGATGAAAGCAATAGGAGAAATACTAAGTTCCGATTCAAGTAGGGCGATTTTAAAACTTTTGTTTAATGACTCATTGACGGCAAATCAAATATCACAAAAAACAGAAATTTCATTGCCATTGGTAATTTATCATTTAAAAAAGATGCAAGAATCAGGAGTAGTAAAAATCACAAGTGTTGGGAAAAATACAAAATCTCATGACATGAAGTTTTACACTGTAGACAAGCTTGCAATAATAATACTGCCAGCACAAATGTCAGAGCCTGCAAAGAAGAGCAAGTCTCTTTTTAATTCATTTACAAGAATTCACAGATTGGCTACACTTGGAGGAATGTCCATAGCTGCATGGTTTTCATCACAGATTATCCAAAAAGGAGCAGAGTACAGTGTAAACATGGAAGAACAAACCCCAATGATGAGTTCCACACCTTCAGATGCACCAGAGATGGCACTCAAATCAATGCCGATGGAGGATACCATGATGGCAGCCGCAGCAACACAAACCACAGACCCATTAGTTCAATTCTTATGGTCTGCAATAGCAGTGTTGGCAGTAATAATTACAGGTCTTGTTATCGAAGTAATAATTTCCAAAAAATATAACTCCAAATCAATCAATCACATTTGAAATTATATCAAGTCAAAATTGAAGGCATTATTTCGTTGATGGGACAATGGAATTTATATCAGATTACTTGAGAATATGACATATTGTCAAGATCAAGATATTGGAAGATTACTGCAGATGAAATGCAAAAATTTGTCTATAATGAAGAAAAATTACTAAATTGGGAAATTAAATGCATTAGAGAACCAGACGTAGAAGCAATTTTCATCGGCATTTTCATGTATAGAAATGGTACACCGTATGATTATGAATCAATCAAGGGAATTACCTATTACTATAATAACATACCAAGAAGCGAATTACCTTCCATCACAAGTTTCCTTCAAGAGAGATTTGGTGGAAAAGAGATGGCAAAAGGTGAGAGAATATTTCTCAAAGATTCAAAAGAAATCTATTCCAGTAAAGATATTGCAGCATTAGCAAAAAGTATGGAACAGAAATTTAAGACAAAAGCAATTATCTCCTTAGAATTCCATGATTTAAGTACGGAAGAACTCAAAAATGCAGGATTACCAGAAGCAAAACTACTCCCAATTCCAGGCAAATAGATAAAACAGTTTAAGATAGATGAATTTTAGATGTCATCAATTGAAGGTATCAATCAACATCTAGAAGAATTAAGAAAGCGAATTATGCGAATTATTATAGTAATAGGAGTAATTTTTGCATTTATAATTTCATGTCATTTATACCCAATTGATATTGCAGGGTTTCATCTATACTATCCTGCACTAGATCCAATCAATAATGTTGCTGCACAGATTACAAATCATATGAAAAATAATTTAGTTCCAGAAGGAGTTCAATTAATACAAACAGAACCAGGACAAGCTCTCTTTGCCCAAATTTATGTTGGAGCACTTGTAGCGATAGTAGTTGGAATGCCTGTAATAATCAAAGAATCAGTGGGGTTCATAAAGCCAGCATTAAAAGAACGTGAAATCAAAGTTACACGTAGCATTGCACTTCCTGCATTAGCATTATTCATAACAGGTTGTGTCTTTGCATATTTTTTAGTAATTCCATACATGTTAGAATTTCTTTACATGTATGGAGATGCATCTGGATTAATCACATTTCTTAACATAATGGATTTCATTACATTTGTTTTACAATATTTACTTGCATTTGGGGTATCATTTCAAATCCCATTGATAATGTATGCATTATCAATGTCAGGAATAGTAGGCGATAACTTTTGGAGAAAAAACATAAGATATGCCATACTAGCAATTGTAATCTTTGGTGCAATAGTTACTCCAGATGGAAGCGGGATTACCATGTGGTTTATTGCAGTACCTATGATGGCACTTTATCTTGGAGGCATGATAATAATTGAGCATAAAAAACGTAAAAAAGATTTAAATCTTAAATCATAGACTAGAGCTCAGATGACATTACAGAATATCATACTTGCAATGCCTGGAATAAATGAGATATTGGTAATTGTAGTGCTAGCAGCAGTTGTTATTTTTGGAGCAAAGAAAATACCAGAACTAGCTAAAACTTTTGGCAAGGCAAAATCAGAGTTTGAGAAAGGCAAGATTGAAGGAGAAAAAGAGCTTAATGATTTTAAAAACAAAGAAAAAAAGCTAGACTAGTGCTTCAGCAATTACAGCAAACTCATCAATAATCTTAGAATAGTCATTTAGAACCTTATTTTTACCAAAAAAATTAGATATTTTCATCATGCCTTTTAGTTTCCAATCAATTTCAAGAGTCAACTTTGTCCCATGTGGGATAGACTCATATCGCTTAATGATATGAGTACCTTTTGCATCTCCTCCAATAATAAAAATTTCATGCAAAATTGGTTCATCAATTACATGTTTTGCCATCATAACTAATTCTCGCCCAGCAATTTGCAAGTGTTCTTCTACAACAGATACATTTCCACGAACAGAGATTATTCTAATAGAGGGATAGTATTGTGGAAGAATTTTTTGAAAATTTTCATAATTTGTTGTAAGTTCAAAGACTTTTTTCCTGTTAGCTTTTATGATTTTTTCAAAAATAATTTTTGGCAATTATAATTTAAAAGTGCCCCAACGAGGGTATAAACCGTGCTCTAGATCAAATTGGTCCAAACACTTTCCAACACCATGATTTACAATATCATCAATGGTTTTTGGTTTTGTGTAAAATTCTGTAACAGGTGGTAAAATTACAACACCCAATCTGGACAGCTTGAGCATATTTTCAAGATGTATTGCAGAAAGTGGAGTTTCTCTGACCATTAAAATTAGTTTTCTAGATTCTTTAATTGTAACACCAGCTGCTCTTGCTACAAGAGTATCATCGTATCCATTTGCAATTGCAGATAGTGTTTTCATACTGCACGGCGCAACTATCATACCGTCGACTTTATGAGTTCCACTAGAAACACTAGATGCCATATTTTTTTCATCAGAAGTGTTTGTTGCAAGAGATTTTACATAATCAAGTTGAAATTCTGTCTCCATAGAAATACACTTGATAGCCCACTCAGACATTATCAAATGAGTCTCAACACCTAATTTCTTGAGAACCTCTAACAAACGAATTCCGTAGATAGCGCCAGTACTACCAGTGATACCGACTATTAATTTCATTATGAGATATCTAAAACATCATTGGTATTTTATCTATTAGATATCAAGTGTAATTGTAGACTAGATATTTTGGACATTATCATCGCGTGCATCTAATTTGTGTTGTTCCTTTCTTCTCTTAAGCCATAAAGAAATTCCAGCTACGGCCATTGCAGATAACAAAATTACTCCGGCCATCTGTAATTCAAGAGAATACATCATACAATTACCTACAAGTCTTTTTAGAAAAATCTTGTGATCAGAGAATCGAGCCAGATAATTGAAAATTAGCTATATTAGTTCCTGTATTGTAGCCAATATGTGATTAATAATTCTGAAATTAAAAAAATTGTGAGTGGTTATTCTGATGTAAGAATAGGAGTTATGGGAAGTCATTCAGCATTAGAAGTTATGGATGGAGCAAAAGATGAAAATTTTCAGACTGTTGTTTATTGTCAAAAAGGTAGAGAAGAGCCTTATCAAAGATTTAGCAGGATAGCTGATGAAATTGTAGTTTTAAATAAATTCAAAGACATGGCATCACCAAAAATTCAAAAAACTTTGCGAGATACAAATACCATAGTAATTCCACATAGATCACTGACTGTATATCTTGGATACAAAACTATTGAAAATTCATTCAAGGTGCCAATATTTGGAAATAGAAAATTGTTCCAGGCAGAAGAAAGAACAGCCAAAAGAAACCAGTATTATTTATTAGCAAAAGCAAAAATAAAATTTCCAAAATTATTCAAAGACCCAAAAAGCATCAATAAACCATGTATTGTTAAAGTTCAAGAATTGAAAAGACCATTAGAACGTGCTTTCTTTACTGTATCATCATACAAAGACTATAAAGAAAAATCAG
>JABFSW010000090.1 GCA_013140415.1 Nitrosarchaeum sp. | reverse complement strand
TATCTAAAAACCTTACTCATAATTGGAAAATCTCCAAAACATAGATTTTTTCTAAATTTTTCTTTAAACTGTGTCAACTCTACAAATTTTTTATAAATATAGGTAATTTTCATTATATTTTTTAGTCAGTAAAGTTAAGTAATACTTAACTTGATATTAGGATTTTTTATGTATAGTTTGAAAGGAGAAACTAATCTTGGCTAGAACATCACTACAATGCAGAGAATGTAAAAAAGACTATGATACTGCTTTCAAGTATATTTGCGATGACTGTTTTGGACCTCTTGATGTAAAATATGACTTTCCCACAATTGCCAAGAATACATTTACAAATCGTGAACACACCTATTGGAGATATTTTGAATTATTGCCAATAGAAAACAAATCCAATATTGTCAGTATTGGTGCAGGAATGACCCCTCTTATCAAAGCTGATAATCTTGGAAAAAAATTAGGATTAAACAATCTTTACATCAAAAATGATTCTGTAAACCCAACATTTTCATTTAAAGATAGACCAGCAGGAGTTGCAATATCAAAGGCAAAAGAATTTGGATTATCTGCAGTAGGTTGTGCATCTACTGGCAATTTGGCATCTGCAACTGCAGCACATGCAGCTAAAGCTGGATTGCCATGTCATGTATTTGCGCCAAGTAATATTGAGATGGCAAAAATTGCACAGGCATTATCCTATGGCGCAAATTACATTGCAGTGGATGGAACATATGATGATGCAAATAGAATAGCTGCACAGATTGGAGATAGTAAAGGAATTGGAATTGTAAATATTAACATGCGTTCTCATTATGTAGAAGGTTCTAAAACACTTGCATACGAAGTTGCAGAACAACTTGACTGGCAAGTTCCTGATCAACTCATAGTTCCCGTAGGAAGTGGTGCAATGCTAAATGCAATTTGTAAAGGATTTGAAGAATTACAAACAGTTTCATTATTAAATAATGTTTCAAATATGCACATGATAGCAGCACAACCACATGGATGTGCACCTATAGTTGATGCATTTAAGAAAAACAACAAAGAAGTGATTCCAGTGGAGCATCCTGACACCATTGCAAAGAGTTTGGCAATAGGTGATCCTGGAGATGGTAGATATGTACTAAAACGATTAGCACAATACAATGGATTTGCAGAAGAATGCAACAATAAAGAAATTTTAGATGCAATATTGCTTTTGGCAAAAACTGAAGGAATATTTACAGAGCCTGCAGGTGGCGTCTCTGTTGCGGTACTTCAAAAGATGGTAGAGCAGCGAAAAATTGACAAAAATGATTCTGTCGTATGCTATGTTACTGGAAATGGATTAAAAGCAACTGAGGCAATAATGGAAATTTTGCCAAAACCAAAAGTAATGAAGGCAAATATCAAAGAAATATCGGCGGTAGTAAACTAGAATGGCAAATATCACATTTACAATTCCATCAGTACTAAATCAAGGGGGTGGAGAGAAAAAAACAGAGATTTCAGCTGATTCTCTAACTAGTGCATTTACAAAAATATCTGAAATTATGGGCGATGACTTTAAGAGACGAGTTTTAGAAGGTGATGGAACTCCTCGCTCTTTGATTAATATTTACATTAATGGAAAAAACGCAAAATTCTCTGATGGAATGAATACTATTCTAAATGATGGAGATGAAGTGTATATTTTACCTGCAGTAGCTGGAGGTTCTGAACTATCTGCAAAAGAACTAGATAGATTCTCAAGACAAGTAATGCTAGAAGAAATTGGTTATACTGGGCAACTAAAACTAAAAAATTCCAAAGTGTGTGTTGTCGGTACTGGTGGTCTTGGAAATCCAATCATATCCAGACTAACTGCAATGGGTATTGGTACTCTACGAATTGTTGATAGAGACGTAATAGAATTATCAAATTTGCATCGTCAAACATTGTTTGATGAATCAGATGTTGGTCAAGTAAAAGTAGAAGTTGCTGCAAAAAAATTAAAAAAATTAAACCCTGATTGTAAAATAGAAGCCTTGGCCATTTCAGTAAATGACTACACTGCACTTGAAGTGATTGAAGGCTGTGATGTTGTAATTGATGCACTTGATAGTGTCAATGCAAGATATGCACTAAACAAAGCATGTGTTAAATTTGGAGTTCCATTTGTTACTGGTGCTGCAGTTGGAGTATCAGGACAAGTGTTTACAGTTCTGCCAAAAGAATCTGCATGTTACTATTGCATGTTTCCTGAACTAAATGAAGATACAATGCCGACTTGCAGCATTGAAGGAGTTCATCCATCAATACTTTCTATTGTTGGAGGAATTGAAGTATCAGAAGCTGTCAAAATTATTATTGGAAAAAAACCAAATCTATCACAAAGAATTCTCCACATAGATTTAGAAAATCTAGACTTTACCAGCACTAGAACATTTAGAGCTGAAGAATGTCCAATCTGTGGAACAGGAAAAATTGAAGTTGTACCAAAAGAAGAACTAATCCTAGAAGAACTGTGTGGAAGAAGTCGTGGAAAGAGAACATATTTCATTACTCCTACTGATACATTTGATCTTGATACAAACAATGTTACTATCATTGCAAAAAAACAAGGATTCCTCGTGGAAAATCTCGGTGACTTGGGATTGTCAATGAGGACAAATGATCTTTCTGTCAGCTTTATGAAAAAAGGTTCTGCAGTAATAGTGGGACCAAAAGATGAAAGTGATGCCATATCATTATACAAAAGTCTGCTTGGCAGAGAAATCAACACAAAAACTAGTCTATAAAAATTTCATAAATTATCATAAAAAGATACAAAATATCTCGATCATGTCATATAACAAAGGTAAAAGTATAATTTTTATGTCACTGTTATCTAATAATTTTATAAAATCTAATATTATGATGAAAAAATCTCAAAAATTTGTCAAATTGTGGACAATTCGTCCATTAGCCTTATATACAAATTTTAAAGAGAAAAGTCAATAACATGAATAACGAAATAAAACGTAAAATAACTAGTCTTACATTAATGACAATAATGTTAGCTGGCGGTATGATTGCCGCTGCACCTTCAATGGTACCAGCAGCACATGCAGCTAATGCTAACTTATTTGTCTCCGCAGAAAACTCGCAGTTTAATAACTATATGTCAGGACCTCAAGTAATTGAAGTCGTTGTTATTGATAGTGATATCAATGATACTGATGAAGCAAAAGGTGAACCAGACGTTACCGTAAACGGCAAGATCCTGAGAATGGCTCAAGCAGTTGATGGTAACTGGTATGGTTACTTTGCAGATAGGGACATGGCACAAATCGCTGACGCGACTAGCGCTACTGGTAATGTAAAAGGTGAAGGAATAGACTTTGGTCAATTCTGTGAAAGCTCAGATGGTATTGCAGCTACAGGTATAAGTCTAACTGATACAGTCGGATTCGCATCCGGAAACGTAACAGGTGGTCTAAACGGTACAACTAGTGGTGGCGTAATTGCAACCACAACATGTGTTGAAACTGCAACAACCTTTATTGCAAATAACATGACTGTAGTCAGAGAAGCCAAATCACTAAACCTTAACGATGCAGCAAACACCAATACAGTAACTGCCGGTCAAATCGGCATTCTTACTAATGGTGCATCGTGGCCAATAGTTCAACTATACGCTCTAAACCCAACTGGTAATGTTATAATTCAGTACAACAAAGGTGGTGGTGCTCAAACAACAACACTCACTTTTGATACTGTTGAAGGCTTTGCCAATACAAGTTTAGATAGAACTACTTACCCACAATCTGCACAAGTTCATCTAACAGTTACTGATTTATGGCTAAACATTGACCCAACAGATGAAGACTCTTGGACCTTTGGTACACAAAGTTCTAACAGCACTTCATTTGGTGCCTATTACCAAGTATTCGATGAGAATGGTCTTGGTAATGGTGACATAGTAACAAATGGTGTAGTCCAACTTACACAGTCTGTATTACAGACTATGATGATTGAAACCAACGGTTTACTACGTGTCAATACAAATACACAAAGTGCCACAGCAGTACTTACATTACAAGATAACGGTGATTCCAACATTGATTGTACTACAGCCAACACTGCTACAACCTGTCAAACAACAGGTTCTAACAGTTTTGATGGAAACGAATTAGATGAAGGATCAGTGCCAGTTACAATCACAGAACAGGGACCAAACAGCGGCATATTTGGAAGTTATGATGAGTCAGATTCATCTTCACTCAAAATTACATCCAATGCAGCTAGAGGAACATCTGCTACTGTTGATTATAATGAAGTACCACGTACTATCCTAGTCGGAAACAGCTTTGCAACTATTGATATTGCACCAACTGATGATGAATGGAACTCTGGTGAAGAGATTCCAGTCAGTCTAGTTGATGGTGATGCCAATAAAAACAGCAGAGCCGATGAAGACTTAGATGTAATCAATCCTGATGTTGCTTTGATCCCAGCCTTAAAGACTGGTGATCCATACACATTAGGTGACGGTAGTACAACTACTGACGCAATGTTTACATCTATAGCTGCTTTCGTCGAAAATGGCGTAGGTACAGGTCCAGCCGCATTTGTAATGGGTGCCAATAGATCAGCATCAGACTGGTCTGTTCAGTCATTTAGTCAAAGAGCAATCTTTACTAATTCAACTACAGCAGACACAGCAACCAATGCACTATTGATCCAAAATGTCACTACTATTGATGAGCTGAAAAAATCTATTGGAAATACCAATGAAATTGCTACAACACGTCTATTAGGATTTAACTTCCTTAACATAGATGTTACCAGCTTTACCAGTGGTACAGTAGATGTCTACCTGTTAAACGGTACAGCTGCTTCATTGACAAATGCTCAAGGTGACGTAGGACACGTACTCCAATTAGCTTATGATGTGAATGCAAGATCATTAACTAGCCTCAATAACACTGCCTTGAACAATAACTTGTTCCAAGGACAAACAGATGGTACATTGATAAGCTTTTTAATTGTTGCAAACAGCACAGCTTCTGATGATACAACCAATGACCCAATTGTATTAGACTTCTTCTCATTTGGATTTACTGATGATGGTTTACAAGCATCCGAAAGGGTCTCTAACCAAATCATTAGATTAGAATTAGAGGAAACTGGTGATAATACCAGTACATTTGCAGGTTCATTGGAATACACTATGATTAATCAGCTCAACATCTTGAACGCAGACACTTACAGCAGTCTTTCACCAATTGACAATGAAGCAACCTTTATTGTAATTGAAGATTTGACTGATGAGGATGCACCAAGAGTCAACTATAATGACTTAGGTCAAGATGGTTCAGTTACACCAATTGCTGATCAAGAAGCTGCTCCTAGTCATTCAGGTGTTGTCTCATTTAATAGCGCTTCATACAAGATAGCTGACACAGTTACTATAACTCTAGAAGACTTAGATCTAAACGTTGATTCTGATCTTATTGAAATCTATACAACCGTTACAGGTTCCACCGATCCTGCCTATGATGCCATAGGTAAAGCATTGCAACCAACTCTCAGTTGGGGTAACCTTGGACAGTTGTTAGATGTCACATTTGACGATCAAAGATGGAAGACACCAACTGCTGGTGCTTGTTTAACCTCATTAGGTGATCCAAGCGATACTGGTTTGGGTGATACTGGATTTACTCTAGTTGAAACCGGACCTGAATCAGGCATATTTGTTGGTGACTTTATCATTCCACCATTATGGTGTAGAACAACCAGTGGTACATTAGCTACTGCTGCTGAAACTACAACAGGCCTCGACATTGAAGTCAACTATGAAGACTTCAGAGATGCCTCTGGTGAAATCGTTGAAGTAGGTGATGGTGCAGGCGTTCGCGCAAACACTGGATCCGTCAGTCTTGACAGAACTGTCTACCCCGTACCATTTGGTGTCGAGGGTGACTTTGTTGATCAAACAACAAAAACAACACCTACTGGAAGAGCCTTATTCCCAATCCACCAAACTGGAATGGATACAGCTGGAACAACACGTTCTACTACAGGCCTCCAAACTGGTGAGTTCCTTCCAACAGGAGATCTATCTATTCACGTAAGAGTTAATGACCCAGACTTCGACATATCCCCAGCAGGTGAAGATCTCATTGCTGCCAACAGCACATCCTTTGTAGGACCTGTTAAGATCTCTGTTATCAGAGGTTCTTCAACAGTCGTACTTGGTCACGCTGGTGGTCCAGCAGTATTAGTAGGTACAATTGATACCAATAATACTTATCTCAATGGTACCAGACAATTTGGTCCAATGACTGAAATCGCACCAGATGCAGGAATATTCGAATCTGATATAGTCATTAGATATACCGATGGTCCAGCAAGCTCAGACTGTTCATCTGTCACTGACAGTTGGACACAACTTGATGGTACAACAGGTGTAGAAGAAACAGGCAGATTTGATACCGCCGCAACTACTGGTGATTACTGTATCTTACAAGGAGATATTCTCCAAGTAGAATACACTGATCCAGCTGATGCATCAGGTGATGTCAACACTGTCACTGATTCTGCTACATTTGACCTAAGAAACGGTGTATTGCAATCCGACAAATCAGTTTACATTATTGGATCTGATATGATCTTGACTCTCATTGAACCAGACTTAGATTTGGACAATGATCAGGCTGAGACATATGACTTGGACTTGATTGAATGGGACTCTGATGCCGCAACCGTCACCATGGGTGACGCTGATGGCGCATCAGCCGCATTCGACCCAGAACCAACTACCTTTAGAGAAACAGGTGACAGCACTGGTATATTCCAGATTGTCATCGAAATTCCTGAAATAATAGAAGGTACAGAAAGGTTAGAAAGAGGAGAAGAAATTGTCCTCGAGTATACCGACTGGGGTCCATCTGGATCTGACTTTGTAGGTGATGAAGATGAAGATGTCAACTTGACAATCTTTACTTCAAACTTCGGAGCAACTGTAGAGCTTGACCAAAAAGTTTACACATGGACTGATAAAGTCTACATTACTATCGTAGCCCCAGATCACAACTTTGACAGTAACTTAGTTGACGAAATTGGTGACTCTGACTTGGACCCAATAAAGGTCTCAACCAGAAGCGCTAATCTCGATCTCTATAAACTCGTCGAAACTGGTACTGACACAGGCATCTTCACTGGTGAGGTAATTCTCATCGGATTTACACATGATGCTGATGGCGATACCACAACTGGTAATAGCGCAGGTAATGATGTAGTCTCCGCTTCCGCATCTGGTAGTGGTCCAACAAGTGGATTATTACCAGCTGATGATGATGACGGACTTACTGTCTCCTTTGAATTCTCAGAGGATGAAACAATTGTAGGTTCAGCATTAATCAGATGGAATATCGGTGAAGTTCAGTGGCTTGAAGCAAGCTATCCAGCAAGCGGTACAGGTGTTGTAAGAGTAATTGATCCAGACATGAACTTAGCTCCAGAAGCCGTCGACAATTTCAATGCCGACGTGTGGTCTGACTCAGATGCCGGAGGTATTGACCTAACTGTAACTGAGACTAATGAGGCAACCGGAATATTCGAAGGTACTGTGTTCTTCACAACTACTGATGAATCATCTGGTCACAGACTCAGAGTCGCAGAAGGTGACACTGTCACTGCAGAATATGAGGACAATACACTACCTAATCCATACACAACAGCAGATGAACTTGATATCTCTGCCACTTCACTAATCGGTACTGTTGTACCACCTCTCGAGAGAGCACCAGCTGCTAACTTGAGAACAGTTGATGCATTCGGTAACAGCTTAAGCACTGTTAGCGTTGATCAACAGGTGCAAATAACTGCCGACTTAGCAAATGGTCAGGATAGAGAGCAAGCATTTGCCTACTTGGTACAGATTCAGGATGGTAACGGTGTTACAGTCTCACTAGCATGGATTACAGGTTCACTATCTGCTGGTCAATCATTCAGCCCTGCTTTATCATGGATCCCAACTGATGCTGGCGAATATACTGCCACTGCATTTGTCTGGGAATCTGTTGATAATCCAACGGCATTATCACCACCAGTAAGTACAACTATAACCGTACAGTAAGAAACTAGTTCACATTTTCCCT
>JABFSW010000007.1 GCA_013140415.1 Nitrosarchaeum sp. | reverse complement strand
CATTCTTTTATATCTAAAATCAAATTCATATGTTAATACCAAACAGCGATGACTAACTCCCATTACAGAAAATCAATTCTCTATCATCTACACATAATAGATGAAAAACTAGATGGTCACGAAGAACTATCTGAATATCCCTGTTGATTCCTAGGCGCTATAGAAAGAATCAGGCAAAATCTATTTTATTACAAAAGATAAGTTATTTTTTTCCAAACACTTGTTCGACAGTTCTAGGTTTTCCATCCTTGAACACTTCACAACTACAATATTTCATTGAAAAGGCAGCCATTTGCATAATTATTGGTTTTAATGCTTTGCCTTTTTCTGTTACCGAGTATTCTATTCGTATTGGTGTTTCATCAAAGACTTTTCTGTTGATCAGCTCACTTTTTTCCATCTCTTTTAGTCTAACCGAAAGTGTCTTGGGGTTTATTCCTTCAATTGATTCCAGAAACTGGTTGAATCTGTTTTGATTAAGCATAGTTATGTTGCGTAGTATGTGTATGGTAAATTTTTTTCCTATAATCTTGAATGTGTTATCTATTGGACAACATTTCATCTGTTCTGATATTATTTTCAGTTCTTGGGGCATCAACTTACCAAAACCTCATCTACTTTCTACTTAGTTACTTTCTAATTAATATACTTACCTTTCTATAGTTAGTATAAGAAAGTAATATGGAATGCACAGATGGAACATGCAAAATAGAAAACACAGAAAACTGCGCTTGTGGTTCTAGCAAATCATACGATCAGTGTTGTGGTTGTGAGACGATGGATCCAATACAACACGCAATGATGGCTTGGCACAAGGCATTTTTTGCAGCACATCATGATGCAATGACTGAAAGAATGAGAAAGAAAATTGAAACTGCATACGGCCCAACTATGGACAAGGCAGCAGACGCTGTCTTTGAAGCAATTGGAAAGATGTGGAGCTCCATGCTTACTCAATCTGAGGCAAAAAAAGAAGTCGCATCAAAGTTGCAGAAAATTTTTTCTGAAGCAAACAGAAGATAGAATAATTGAGAAATCAATTTTATCTCCTTTTCTCTTTTTTATAGGGCAAAAATTACTATTATGAAAATATTTTGTTAGATAATATTCTAAGTTATCATTATTTATTTCAGAAAAAAATAAAAAAGAATAGTTTATGGTTAGAAATTCATTATCATGTATCCGTCTGCGACAAGTTTTCTCACATCAATGTGCTGATCTTTTTCATCAATAAGTTCCACTTTACATTGTTGAGCCGTTTTACTTGCACCAAATGCTGTTGCACAAAATAGGCAAGCCCCTTCTACTTTGTCTTTTACTGCTTCGTGTAGACCATGAGCTATATGATCACTTTTAGATAGTTCTTGAATCCATTTCGTACCTGTTCCATCAAAGTAAATCTTGACATCGTCTTTTGCTTCTTTGAATTGCTTGACCGATTCTAATGCATTCACTACACGTCCCAAGCCTTCATGCGTACCAACATCCGCAAACACAAACACCGCTACTTTCATTATTCCACCTCCTTGTAATACACAACTAGATATAAAAAGACAATCTATATTAAATAGAAAGTAACTGAAAATCCATCAGATGGAGATTTTGTAATTTGACACAAACAATGAAAAAAGACAACGTAAAAACATGCCCAATAAATAACACATTTCAAATAATAGGGAAAAAATTTGCCATTCTTATTCTACGTAATATGATCTTGTATAATCAAACCAGATTCAACCAATTCCTTGAGTCTGTTGAAGGGATTAATTCAAGAACACTTTCTCAGAGACTCCGACAATTAGAGTCAACTGGTATAATTAAAAGAAAAGTAATTCCAGAAACCCCGATAAAAATAGAATATTCATTAACAGAAAAAGGTAAACAAGTAAAATTTATTCTTGAACAGATGGGTGAGTTTTCTACATTACATTGTTCAGATGCTGTTTTTAAAGATGGAAAATCACGACATTTCAAAGAAATTTTGCCAGTTATACAAGGTGATACCGTTGGAAAAAACTGAAAAACACTCAACAATAAAACCACCGTTCACAGAAGATAGTGCATATCTTAAAGTAAAAAATGCAGAAAGAGCATGGAACACCAGAGATCCTGAAATTGTATTAAAAGGATACTCGGTAGATTGTCAATGGAGAAATCGAATCGAGTTTTTCAGTGGGCATAAAGCAATAAAACAATTTTTGAAAAGAAAATGGGAAAAAGAATTGGATTACAAACTAGAAAAAGAATTGTGGGCCTACACTGCAAATCGAATTTCAGTTAGATTTGAGTATGAGTGGAAAGATGCTCAGACAGAACAATGGATGCGAACACATGGAAATGAGCATTGGGAGTTTGATGAAGACGGTCTCATGAAAAGGCGAGATATGAGTGCCAATGACTATCCAATTCAGGAATCAGAAAGAAAATTCAGATAACACAGTATTTATCTTAACTAGGCTTAAAATAAAGTCAAAACTCACTCATAATTATGAAATCAATAAATTTTGTAGTCTTGGGAAAACAAGACATTGCAGCAGAGTTTGGCAAAAAAGGAACCGTAACTGATCTTTCACTTTATGATAGAAAAGAATCCGATATCATCAAAACCTGGGTTACTCCTAGTGGTTTTCCTGATAAAATCCAGCCACTTCTACAGGCAATCAATCTTGCAGAATATGTAATATTTCATGTTGATAAACTAGACAAATTTACTGGAGAGCAAATCATTGCACTTGACACCCTCAAAAAAGACAAAGGAATCTTATCTCATACTTTTGATGTAGATGAATCAAAACTAAATTCCATGATAAAGGGCACTGTAGTTGAAAAATACCTCAAAGTAAACCAAGATAAACTCAAAGAAGAAATGGACAAGATTCAGCCAATTTCAAATAATGACCCTCCTAAACTGGTAGTTGATCACTGCTTTGATGTCAAAGGTGTTGGGACTGTGATTCTTGGCAAAGTAACCAATGGAAAAATCAAACAATATGACAATCTCAAATTATACCCTGCAGGAATAGATGTAATGATAAAATCAATTCAAATGCATGATGACCCAGTTGAGGAATCTGTCTGTCCTGCAAGAGTTGGCTTGGCAGTAAAGGGCGCAAAACCAGATGAAGTTGGAAGGGGCGATATCATTGCTCAAGCAAATACAGTTGATGTAAAATCTGAAATTGAGCTTGATTTTACAAAGAGCCCATTTTATAAAACTGACATTGCACAAAACCAAGGATGTCTAGTTAGTGTGGGCCTGCAAATCAAGGCAGCAAAATTCTCATCTATTACTCCACTAAAGCTAACATTTGAAAAACCAATTGTATACAAACCTGGTGATATTGCAGTAATTCTAAAACCTGAATCCACCACAATTCGAATTCTGGGTAGCGGTCCAATCAAATAGTCTGATTTAATTAAATCAAAAGATATCATATTTTATGCGCGGATTAATGATGGGCAGATTTCAGCCATTTCATCTGGGTCATTTGGATTTGGTAAAACAAATTCTTAAACAATGTGACGAAGTAATTATTGTAATAACTAGTTCTCAGTTCAATTATCTAGAAAAAGACCCCTTTACAGCTGGAGAAAGAATTGAAATGATTCATGATTCATTAAAAGAATCTGGTATTGATTTATCTCGATGTTTCATTATGGCAATAGAAAACCAGTTCAATATTGCAACATGGGCATCTTATCTCAAAGCTGCATTGCCCCATTTTGATAAAGTGTATAGCGGAAATGATTATGTCAAAATGTTACTGGCAGATTCTAAAATTAATGTAGTCGCACCGAAATTTCTAGACAGAGCACAATACAATGCAACTAATATTAGATTAATGATAATCTCTGATGATAACTGGCAAAATCTAGTCCCAAATGCAGTTGTTAAATTTTTACAAAAAATTAACGGCAAACAACGACTGGATATAATATCCAAATCTGATACAAAACCAACTGAACACTAATGGAACCAATACGTGCTTGCCCTATTTGTCCAGAATGCGGCTCAAAGAGATTCAAACGATTAACTGGTGATACAGTCACGGTACAATGTCGTGGTTGCAACAAAATAATCACAATTTAAAATTATTAGTTAATATTTGCAGTATTCTGAGTGATATCATGGCAAAAACATGGAAAGATAAAGACATCAGTTTAGCTCCGCTAAAAGATCAAACTATTGCTGTACTTGGTTATGGAATTCAAGGTGATGCACAAGCCAATAACATGAAAGATTCAGGTCTTAACGTCATTGTTGGTTTAAAAAAAGGCGGAAACAGCTGGAAAAAAGCAGAATCTGATGGTCACACAGTAATGTCTATATCTGATGCATGCAAAAAAGCCGATATTATTCACGTTTTACTTCCTGATATGATCCAGTCCCAAGTGTATAAAGATGAAATTGGGCCAAATCTCTCCAAAGGAAAGGCATTATCGTTTTCACATGCAGCTGCAATTCATTGGAAATGGATTGTTGCTCCAAATGATGTTGATATTATTATGGTTGCACCAAAAGGACCTGGCTCTAAAGTAAGAGAGACATATCTTGAAAACTTTGGAACTCCATCAATTGTTGCAGTACACCAAGACTTTACTGGAAAAGCTTGGGATAGAACACTAGGAATTGCAAAAGCAATTGGTAGTGCACGTGCTGGATTAATCCAGACAACTTTCCAAGAAGAAGTAGAAACTGATTGGTTTGGTGAGCAAGCAGATCTTTGTGGAGGATCTGCATCTATGGTAAAAGCAGCATTTGAGACATTGGTAGAGGCTGGATATCAGCCAGAAATTGCATACTTTGAGGTTTTACACGAACTCAAACTAATTGTGGATATGATTCAAAGATATGGAATCAATGGAATGTGGAGACGTGTTAGCGAAACTGCAAGATATGGCGGTTTGACTCGTGGTCCAATGGTAATGACTAGTGAAACCAAAGATAACATGAAAAAAGTTCTAAAAATGATACAAGATGGCACATTTAACAAAGAATGGATTAGTGAATACCAGAAACATGGCAAAGATGCATTTGACAAATACATGAAAGAAACAGATGCACACCAAATTGAAAAAGTCGGCAAGCAAATGCGTAAAATGATGTGGCCTGACTCTACGGAATAATCTTATAATTTTCTTAGTTTTGAAACACCAGTTGTAATATGATCAATGATATCTTTTAGTGGTGTTCCTGGACCAAACACTTCATCAACTCCTGATTTTTTGAGATCTTTTTTATCTTCTTCAGGTATGACACCTCCGCCAACCACTAGCACATCTTTGATTCCTTTTTTGTTTAGTGCTTGTACTACTCTTGGAAACAATGTACCATGTGCGCCATTAAGCAAACTCATTGCAACTGCATCAACATCTTCATCTTCGGCAATTTGTGCAATTCTGTCTGGAGTAGCAAAAAGCCCAGAGTAAATTACCTCCATTCCTGCATCTCTAAATGCTCTGCACAATACTAGGGCACCTCTATCATGACCATCTAAGCCCAATTTTGCAACTAGAATCTTGACACGTCTGGAAGATGTCTTTTGTTTCATGACTTGTGCTTTTCATTATTTTAAAGCCTTTATTTGATTTTCCATCTTTTTCATTATTCGCAATTTACATAAAGCGCTAGAAAAGCACCCTTACTGTGAAGGTAATTCCTGTAAACTATACGCTTGAATTTGAGCCTGTTTTCAAAAATTTTATCTTTAATGGTAAAGAGACAATTACCGTTAACTGCAAAGAGCATGTAAATTCGATCACACTACATTGCGCTGAGCTCAAAATAAAATCATGCCATGTTAGATGCAATGAAATATCTGAAAAGGCAATAACCAAAATTGACGCAAAAAAAGAAGAACTGACAATTATAATTAAAAACAAAA
The DNA here is from genome assembly GCA_013140415.1 of Nitrosarchaeum sp. Classification (GTDB taxonomy): domain Archaea; phylum Thermoproteota; class Nitrososphaeria; order Nitrososphaerales; family Nitrosopumilaceae; genus Nitrosarchaeum. The sequence goes on along the minus strand of JABFSW010000007.1, from coordinate 2,241 downwards.
TCAAAGGTAATGCTTTTGTTGAAATTGAATTTACTGGAGAACTAAATAACTGTTTACTAGGATTTTACCGTAGTCAATACAAGCAAAATGGCAAGACAAAATATCTTGCAACATCTCAATTTGAAGCAGCTGATGCAAGAAGGGCATTTCCATGCTGGGATGAGCCAGAAGCCAAGGCGACATTTGATATTTCAATAATTGCAGAAAACAAGTTCACTGCAATTTCTAACATGCCAGTTACATCAAAAAAGAAATTAAAAAATAAAACACTATACAAATTTGCAAAAACTCCTGTAATGTCTACATATCTTGTCTATCTTGGCGTAGGTGAGTTTGAATATCTTACAGGTAAGATTGGTAAAACACAAGTTCGTGTAATTACAACAAGGGGGAATAAATCAAAAGGCAAGTATTCCCTTGAGCTTGGAAAGAAACTGCTTTTATCATATGAGAAATATTTTGGAATAAAATATCCTCTGCCCAAATTGGATTTAATAGCAATTCCAGATTTTGCCTCAGGGGCAATGGAGAATTGGGGTGCAATAACATTTAGAGAAACCATTTTACTTTATGATCCAAAGACATCTTCAACTAGAACAAAACAGTACATCGCCGAAGTAATCTCTCATGAGATTGCACATCAATGGTTTGGAAATCTGGTTACCATGAAATGGTGGAATGATCTATGGCTCAATGAGAGTTTTGCAACATTTATGGCAACAAAGTTTGTTGACAAGTTTTATCCTGAATGGGACTTGTGGAATCAATTTGTCGAAGATGCGATGAACGCTGCAATGGGACTGGATTCATTGAAAAATACGCATCCAATTGACGTCAAAGTAAATTCAACATCTGAAATACGTGAAATCTTTGATGCCATATCATATGATAAAGGAGGATGTGTTTTAAGAATGCTTGAGCATTATGTTGGAGAATCAAATTTCCAAAAAGGATTAAAGAGATATCTTGCTGATTTCAAATACAAAAACGCTGAAGGCCAAGATCTTTGGGATGCAATAGGCAAGATTTCCAAAATGCCTGTACGCGCAATGGTATTGACATGGTTAAAGCAACCTGGTTTTCCAGTAGTTGAGATAGAAAAACAAGATTCAACATTGCATCTCAAGCAAAGACGATACATGCTAGAGTCTGATAAAAAATCAAACGGTCTGTGGTCTATTCCTCTTTCTATCGGACTGAAAGATGAATTATTCCAGAAACTTTTTACAAAAAAATCAATGTCTGTAAAATTGCCCAAGAATAACATTGGGTTTGTAGCAAATTTTGGAAGAAAAGGATTCTATCGCGTAAAATACGATAAAGGCACTTTGCTAGATCTTAAAATGCTTGTAGACCAAAAACAAATTCCAGCAATTGACAGATGGGCTATTCAAAATGATCTGTTTTCATTATGCATATCCTGTGATGAGACTGTTCGTAATTATCTTGATTTTTCTGATGCATACTATGATGAGGATAGCTATCTGGCATCTGTAAATGTGGCACACAACTTGTCTTCATTGTATTTTAGAGCATTTGGCGAAGAATTCTCTTCAGAAATTCGAAATTATGCCGTAAACTATCTAAAGAAAATTTTGTATGATCTGGGATGGAATCCTAAAAAAACAGACAAACATACTGATGCTATGATGAGGGGATTTGCAATATCTACACTTGGTAAACTAGATGATGACGAAGTTATAATTGAATCAGAAAATCGCTACAAGCAATTCTTGAAAAATCCTACTTCTCTATCCCCTGACTTGGTTGAGTCTGTTTGCTCTGTTATGGCATGGAATGGAAATTCCAAAACACATGAAGAATTGACTCGACTCTACAAAAATGCAAAAACAATGGAAGAGAAACTCCGATTTCTTGGTGCAATGTGTAGTTTCAAAGATGAAAAACTATTGCTAAAATCATTAAATTTCTCACAAACTTCAGAGGTTCGCTCTCAAAATATGCATCTGCCAATCATGAAAGTTGCTGCAAATCCATATGGTAAAAAGATTCTATGGCCTTGGCTTAAGACTAATTGGACAAAACTCAACAAGAAAGTTGGTCGTGGTAATCCATTGTTTAATAGAATTGTTGCAAGTATCTCTTCTATTGCAGATGATTCTATGGAAAAAGAGATTCGTCAATTTTTCAAAAAGAATCCTACACCTGGTACTGAAAGGACTCAAGAGCAAACTCTTGAACGAATTAGAATTAGTTCCAAATTCTTACGTAGTATGAGAA
>JABFSW010000192.1 GCA_013140415.1 Nitrosarchaeum sp. | reverse complement strand
ATTAGTTTTTTCAGATAGATTTGATGTATTGACATCATGTATTTTGGCCTTATAAGTTCCAAACTTTAGTTTTGCCATTATTTTTTTTAACATACTTAGTTAGGCTTGTATGGACATATAAAGTCATGAATTTTCTATATACTTTTTTTATAATTATATATTTTATTAAATTCTATAGAGAATTATGTACTAGTATATATAGCTCCATGACAAAATATGGATATGGAAAATAAAATTATGATCGCATTAAATGATTTGAGATCTTGTGAAAACTGTAGTAACGTATTCTTAAAAAAAATAGGGGATAAAATAACAAATCGCTGTCCTGCATGTAATGTGTGGAAAAAAGAAGCTGCACTTTAATTGGAATAAGATATGTCGATACGCTGTAAAGTATGTAATGCATCAAAGATTGTAAGTACTGATCCAATAAATCCTAATATTAATTGGGAATGTCAATCTTGTGGAAATCTGCTTGATGTTAATGGTTATATTGTTACATCAAATTAGCCACTGAGATTTGTTTTGGATATTTTATAAAAAAATCTAAATGTAAAAAATTGTCTAAAATATTTAACTTTTATTCGTGTTGTTTCCATCTTTCTTGATTTATGTGTAAATTTACAAAATTGCATTGGAAGTATAATACAAATCATCTCTAAAACTCTATGTGGTATTTAATTAGGTTGAATGTATTAGTATTATCATGAATACTGCTACATCTTGGAGACAAAAAATTTGTTCTGACTGTAAAAGAATGAAATGTACAAAAGGTTGTAATTGTGATTGTCATTGGAACCCATAATTTCAAAGATAATGATGATTGAAGCAGTAATTATGATTTGACTACCTTTGTTTCTAATTCTTTTTGTATAAATTTGAGAAATCAGAACCTATATTTTGGAATCTTCTTGAACTATTTTTTTTATTGTTTTCTCTAAATTGTTAAATTCATGTTCTCCTCCAGAGCGATCTTTTTCTAACTCTGCTACTTTATCTTTTAATTTTTTCATTTCATGATTTTGGGTTGTCTTTTCAAGTAAATATTGCTTTAATGCTTCAACCGTTATGTCTGTAACTGTTATTCCACTTTTATTTGAATATTCTACAATCTTGGAATACAAATCCCAAGGAAACATCAGGCTCATATGTTTTGATGGCTCTGATGATTTCTCGTTTCTTTGTATTTTTTGTTCACTTAATGTATCATTATCATACAGTTCTACATTTGGTAAATTTCCTGCAGTTATTTTATCTGCACGTATAGTTGGTCTATGATGAAATTCTTTATTTGTATCATTATCTGAACTCCTATTTTTCATATATTGTTAATGTCGCTAGTTAAATATATGGTTAAACTATATTTTTCAAAATGTTTCTTTTATGATGTAAAATGCATGAAATATCATTTCTTAATGATCAATAAACCCATTTAAGTAATCTATTATGTTTTTTATCATTTTAGAAAGAAATTATGTCGTAGGATTAATGATTTTTTTGTTATCTCTGTCTCTCTTACAGAAACTACAGTACTCCTCTGATGAATTACGATTCATTGGAGTTAAACAATCATGACAATATTTCATAAATACTGTATGTTAAATCAAGTATATTAAGAAATCAACGATATAATTATCGTGTTGTTAGTTTATCTTTAATTGATCATGTTCATCGTATTTTCTCTTACCACATGATTCACAAATCCAAACTACTCTGTAATTATCCTCTATGCTCTCTTCTCTTTTTTCCATTATCCTGTAACAATCAAAACATATCTCTGTCTTCATTTTTCTGTTGTTTTTATTATCTGTCCACGCTTGTACTCATTGTAATACCCAATACATGCATTAAGCTCTTTTAAGAAATCCTTATCTTCAAAATCACCCTTTTCCAAATCTGCCCAATACGTAAGAATATCCTGTTTCAATAATGCCAGTGTTTTTTCTTGCATGATTATAGCTAGTTTCTCTAGGATACATACCCATGGATAAGATGGTTTTAGTCACAAAAATGATATTTTACAATAAAATGTTGATTAAAATCAGAAATTTATTATCTAATTTTAGTTTATTGTTGTATTTCATTACATTTTTGGAATATCAATAACAAGAAATTGATAAAATTAGTTAAGTGAAAGATTAATCAATAAAATATTCTAATAAATTATTGTTGAATTCCATATTTATCACAGGAACTGACACTGATGTTGGAAAAACATATGTTGCTACTGGTCTTGCAGTCACTCTTCGAAAGATGAAAATTGATGTAGGGGTAATGAAACCTTTTGCTGCAGGAACTGCACAAAAAACTGGATTCAAATCCGAAGATGTCGAAATTTTAGCAAATGCTGCTCAAGTAAATGATTCTGAAATGTTACTAAATCCACAATTTTTCCCAATCGTTGCATCTCCTTATACTGCATTGAAAAATTTGAAAATAAAACCAAACATTAAACTGATCTTAAATAGATTCAAAAAATTATCAAAATTACATTCAATGTTGCTAGTTGAAGGAATGGGTGGTATAATGACTCCTATTCTTCAAGATTACTTTGTAACAAATTTGATCAAAGATATGAAATTGTCTATAATAATTGTCACTAGAACAAAAATTGGAACTGTAAATCATACTGTAATGACTTGTAAGATGTGTGAAAAATACAAAATTCCAGTTAAGGGAATTGTAATTAATAATTTTGATACTAATGGCTACAATGTGAAAGAACTAAAACGAGATTTAGAAAATTTGACGAACATGACTGTATTGGGCTCAATCCCATTTATCGATGACATGAGCGATACATCACTTTATCGTGTTTTCAAAAAAAATATTAATTTTAAATCTTTGTTGAGTTAATTTTCAAACACGTAGTATTTTGAATTTGCTTTGACCTTGAACATTTACAAACTGTGCAATATTATAAATTATTTTTGAAAATGATGCATTTTTCTTTTCAATAACATATGTTTTATTTTGAAAATCTAGCTTCTTTGTAATTACTAGCCAAATATTGTCTTTAAAAGGTTGGATTTTTCCCAATTGTTCCAGTTTTTGCTCTATGATCGGTTTGTCAATAGTTTTTGGGATACATATTATCAAAGTTTTTTTTGGATCAATTTTAAGTGTTTTTAAATCTGGTATGATAATGTCTATTTGTATTCCTTCATATTCTATTTTTCTTTGACTGGATACTAGTGCATTTGTTAAAAGATAGTGTAATAATCCAGTAGCCAAAATTCCTAAACCTTCTTTCCCACCAATTGACATTACTCTGTCGTAACAATTTTCTAAAACATCATCAATTATTTCAATAAATTTTGATTGTGATATTAATTCTTGAATTCTTTTTTCTGATTTTTTTAGGTAATCAAATAGAAAATCTTTGATTGGGTTTGGTTCTTCTTGCATTATTCATTGAATATATATCGTCTTTCGCCTCTTGATTCAACAGTGGTATTGACATCCACTAAAACAAATTCTCTTTTTGTATGAAGCATTGATTCTTCTGGCGAGAGCTTATTTTCGTGCAGTATTTCGTATTCTTGCAGTGTTAGTTTCCTTCTTGGAGCAAGTTCTGCCTCCAAATTCATATTTTTTACAATTTCTTCGTATTGAGGTTGAATTGTACCACTAAACACCATTGCACTACTTCCACTTCCATATGAGCCAAATCCAATTCGTTTTCCATTCAAATCAATTCCCTTTTGATATTCAAACTCAAGACAGCTTCTAAACCCAAGATACAATGATGCTGTGTACAGATTTCCAATCATTTTTGATGCAATTAACGAGCTTGCAAGTTTTGCTTCATACACTTCTTGGAATTCTATTGTCTTTGTAAATAATTTTGTAAATTCATGGTCTTTTGCCATAAATTCTTCATCTCCCAATACTGATTCGATTGTCCCACGTGGATCTTTTGGTACTGGTTCTGGTATGCCAATCTCTTGGATTATTTTTTTCCATCTTGGAAGTTGGCGCCATTCATGTCTTACAAGATACGCAAGAGCCTTTTTGCCCATGTTACTGTATGGTAAGTGCATGTTAAGATAATCCATATGATCCAGGATTGTTTCACCTGGCTCTAACTTAATTAATCCTGATGCTAGAGCTTTTTTCTTGTAAATTTCTAGTGCTTTTCTTACCTGAATCATATACAAAAGATTAGAGTACTGACCATGTACAATTGGTGTTTCTTTTCCAAATGGTCTGTAAAAATCATATTCATCTTTAATTGATGTCGCTGTTGCTTTAGGATCAAATGCCAATAATCTTGGCTCATCATTAAGTAGCATAACTACTGCACCAGCCCCCTGTGTCATCTCTCCACTAGAGCCCATATCATATTTTGCAATGTCTGATACTACAACTAGTGCATGTTTTCCTTCTGCTTCTCCTGCTCTAATCCAATTAGTATTATCATAAAGTGCATAAGAACCACTAACACAAGCAAATTTTGTCTCTACTCCACCGCAGTGTTCAAAAGCACCCTGACCATAAACCTGCTCTAACATTCCGATGACATAAGAATTCATTGCCTTTGATTCATCAAATGAAGATTCAGTGGATACATACAATCTTCCAATGTCTTCTGGAGATAACTTGTTTTTCTGCATAATCTGAAGACATGCATTTGCTGCAAGACATGCTGGGTCTTGATTAGTATCTACAATTGCCATTTGAGAGACTCCTAAACCTTTTTGGAGTTTTTCAGGATCTAATCCCCTGGCTTTTGCAAAATCAGCTGCATCTATGTATAATCTTGGTATGTAAATTGTAATATCGTCTATTCCAGCTGCCATCTTAGCTTGCCTCCTCCTATACTCATATAAGGATATTGAGCTAATTCTATCTTACTCCTTGGGGGGTTTTTACAATTTTTTATATACTTTTTGCTAAATGATCTATGATTTTTCTATTTTTCCAACTCTGAATTGAAAATTCTTTCAAAAACATCATATGGCTGAGCTCCCCCGATCTTTGTTATTTTATTATCTGGACCAATGATAAAAAATGCTGGCGTTCCTGTCAATCCCAAGTCTTTTGCATCCTGATTACTATTTGCAATAATTGAAGTGTGTTTTGAATCCAACATACAATTAGAGAATTCATCAGTATTCAATCCTACGTCCGTTGCAAACTGAAGTAAATTCTTTGATGCTGCCCATCCATTATTTTCACCTGTCCAATGATTATACAATGTATCGTGATATTCCCAAAACTTTCCTTGATCATCTGCACAGTGAGCAGCATGAGCTGCAGTCACTGAATCTGCTCCAATAATTGTAAAGTCCTTAAAAATCACTTTGATTTTGCCTGTTTCTACATAGTTTTTCAAAAGAGCATCTTCTGTTTCATGGAAGAATTTATTACAGAAAAAACACTGATAGTCACCAAATTCCACCAATGTTACTGGTGCATTAGCATCTCCAAGAATTGGTGACCCATTTTTCATAAATGTATTTGCTGTAATTTTTACAGGTCCTGACTCTTGAATTGTAGGTGTTGGTTCTATTGTAAGTTCTGGTTCATCATTAAATATGTCAAATGCTAAAAATGCCACAATTATTGCAACTGATGCAATTCCTGCACCTATTACCAAAGATGGAGCATGAATCATTGACAGTTGAATTTTTTTGAGACATTTAGTCTTTTGTACCACATCTAAGTTTGATGAATTCAAATTATTGATTGGAACTATGATCTGCAACAGTTTCTAATATTGAAATTCTGAAGAATATACTGTAAATATCAAAAATTAATTAAAATTCATCTGTGACCGGTATGTCAAAAATTTGATTATTTTATAAACCATTTATGGGCTTGTTTTCATTAAATTGAATGAATCATTGTGATTTTAAACATGGAATTTTTATTCTACTATAAACAGAGTAATCACTGATGAGTTCAAAAGATGATGTTTTGATTGTTGAGGACAGTCCTGCCATAGGTATGTTGTTAAAAAATTATCTAGAAAAGTTAGGTTATACACAAATTCATACATGTACTAATGGCTCTACTGCTATTGAAACATTCAAAGAACTTGTGGCTCTTGAAAAACACCCAATAGTTTTACTTGACTATATGCTTCCTGATATGGATGCACGTTCAATTCTTACCCAGATGCTTGAAGTTCAACCAAATGCACGAGTTGTCTTGGAAACTGCTACCGAAAAAGATGATGTTGGAATTAAAGAACTAATTAGGTTAGGAGTATACCAATATTTAGAAAAACCAATTCGTTTTGAAAATCTTAAATCCATTTTTGAAACTATTGAAAAAGAACAGTCTTTTTTTGAAGAGGAACCTGAACAAGTCAAAATACTAAAACAAGAAAAACAAGATCAAACACAAATCCATGACCAGATTAATTTCATAATAAATTCTTCAAAACAAATTAGCTTAAATTTGATCGAACAATTAATTGGTTTTTCTAATGAATCTATCACTTCATATCTAAAAGAACTAGAAGATAAAGGAAAGATAATCCGTATTGACGATAAAAAAGAAATTGCTTGTAATCAATGTGATTCTGTAAAAATAACTCAGACATTTTATTGTCCTTCTTGCAAGAGTTCCAATTTTAAACTAGGTAAACTAATTGAACATTATGAATGTGGAAATATTACTGAAGAAAGTACGTATACAAATGATGTATGTCCTAGTTGCAACAAGACTATAAAGGCATTAGGGGTGGATTACAGAGTGATGCAAAACCATTACATTTGCAATAATTGTAAAGGGTTTTCTTCAGAAATCTCAACTGATTATCTTTGTTTAAAATGTGAAAATAAGTTCAAATTTGATGAATGTAGATGGAAAACCAGTCCCAACTACAAATTAATCAATATGTAATTATTCTATTTTTATTTATTAAATATGATGTTTGTCCTAACAAATTAATGTGTTATAATAATCATTCTTGATATGAGGTTGTTAATTGCATTATCAAGTTCTATATCTGTTATTTGCCCTTGTTTATTCCAAACATAAATTTGTTTAATCCATGCAGGATATTTTTCAAATGACACTTCTTGAGAAATATCTGTCAAGGATACAATTTTGATGTTGTTTTGTTTGAGATGAGAAATTAATTCTTCAAGTAATTGCATACGTTCTTCATTTATTTGGTTTTTAAATTCACCATCTCTTACTGCAAAGTCAGAAGGCTGCATACTTACTAGTGCATATCCGTACTGTTTTTGTTGGGTTTGTATTTTTACCAACATTTTTTCAACAACTGTTCCTTTAAGGAATGGATCATCATCTATTAAATTTGGCATGTATGATGTTTCGGGAATGTGAATTGGATTTGACTTGAAATTTGGTGTGTCTGTTGTAGTCATTGTACTGATATATGATATGTTATTTTGTTTTGATGCATCTAGTGTGCTGTTGTTGAACTTGCCAAATGGTGGTGAAAATATGTCTGAATTAAATCCTAAAATTTTATTTATTTGTTTGTTTGTTTGTTGGATACTAGATGACTGCTCTTCTATGCCATATGAAGAATGATCAACGTACTCCCATCCCCTTATCCCTACTGATAATTGATTATTTTCATTTTGGTTCTGCTGTTTTAGAAAATCAACAACTTTAGGATCAGTACCAAAAAATTTACCTAATATGTTTATTGTAACTGGAAGTTCATTATTTGAAAACATATTGATCAAATTATTTTGAACGTCATTTAGCCAAAAATCCTGTACATTATCTATCTTAAATGCAACGCAGTTACAATTTGGTTTTATGTTTTCTTTACTAGTTGTTTGATTTTTGACAGTGTTTTGGAATGTTTCAGAGTCATATTTGTCAATTTTTCCTATAGGGGTTAAAAGATATCCTTTTGACTTTAGATCTGAGATTATACTTTTTAATTCAGTAAATTTTGTCTGATTTACTTCATTTACATAAGAACCATCAACATAATTTGAAAATTCATATGGATGCATCATTACTACTGCGTATCCATAATCAAATAAACTGTCATTAATTTGCTCCATGATTTTATCCTTTGAAAATTGATTCCAATATGATGTAACAGGATCTAATCTTGCAGTCGATATCGCTGTATCAAAATGATAAAAATCAGATTTTACAAATTTTGGTGGAATCTCAGTTGAAACAGATGCACTGATGTAATTATAATCATATTTTTTTAATAGAGTGATTGTTTTATTATCAAAAATATTTTCTGGTGGAATAAACACTAATGGTT
>JABFSW010000009.1 GCA_013140415.1 Nitrosarchaeum sp. | reverse complement strand
GTTTGTAGGAGATAATCTAATTTAATGAAAGATGACTTGGCGACTTGTGAGAATTTCAATGAACAGGTTTATGCTGTCTTTAATTTTTTGTTTTTCTCAAGAATGATGTCAATAGACGATCTTAGTTTAAATTTATTATAAAATACATATTTTTGCATGGACTTTATGCTTGAAGAGGAATTAATGGATTTAATGACATTTTGTTTACAAAATCCTGAATCTTCAGAAGTAATAGAAAAAAAGAAAAGAATCACAGAGATTGGGCAAGAACTTTTTTTGGATGGTGGAATAGATGCTCTTGAGAATTTCTTCTTTTCATTAAAAAATAGAATTATTCAAGAAATAGAAAAAGATCCATCCCCCCTGCGTCCGCTATGGAATGGACTAACTCCTGAATGGCACTACTAGATATCTCGTTAAGAGTTTCTAGCCTCTACCAATTCTAAAAATAGCTGTACTGCATTTTGGGCAGGTGCCTTTTAGAGCTGGCTTGCCATTTTTCATGGTGTATGGTTTTGCGCCTTCGATGTCTCTTTTATCTCGGCACTTAACACAATATCCTATTGTCATAATACTATTAGGCACGCGGTTCTATTAGCGAGATCTTGTTAAACTTTTTTTACTATGAGGCAAACCTCTGATCTTAATTTTATGCCTAAACACAATGTTTTGCATCTAACTTCCTAATTCTATTCTAAAATAATTATCTAATGTATGATGAAGATTGCTGTTAGCTAGTAATTTTTAAAATCACATGCTCTGCTAATGCATCTAGTCTTTGCCACGATTTGTTGCTTCCCTCTTCTGACACATCCCATACAAAAATCTCTGCTGTATATGCATCTGATATTTTTGGTGTCCATGATAATGCTGGACTAAAAGTTTGTCCAGGATTAAGTGAACCACTTATCCATCCTAACGATATGACGATGCCATCTTGATTTTTAACTTGAACAACATATACAAACTTTTGAGATTTTTCTTGGTTATTTTTGATATCTGCAGAAATCTGAACTTGTTGATTTACATTGACCTGCTCTGATATTTTGGAGCCAAATGCATTCACAAGTCGTGGATTTGTAATATCTACTCTATCTAACTGTGTGATCGCAAATACTGGATTAATTAAAACTGTAAAAACTAGCATGATTCCAAAAATGACACTAACTTGTCTCATCCTGATTTTCTGGCAATTTTTTGTTAATAAAGCGTTTCTACACTTTATCTTGATTCCTTTAGTTTAATTCCCATTACAACTTTTTTGATATATTGTGACATATCTGATATACGGCATTTGAAAAGTTTTTAATTAATTATCAAAGCTTGATTCTATAGTAATCCCATCGTTCTGGGTCAAATCTTGCTACAAATTCTGCATCTTCTTTGTCTATTCTAGATTTTATTACGTCTCTTAATGCAAAACTAGTCAAATATTTGTATTTTTTAGCATGAGCCTGCATGACAAACATGTGACGCATTTCGCTGCCTCCTTTTAGCCCCCAATATCCCATTTTTAATGCTAAAGGTTCTAGAAATATTGTATTGTTAATACCATAATTCTCATCTCTGATTTCTGGTCTTAATTTGTAATTTTCCAACGGTCCGCCTTTAGTAAATCCAACTATCTCCCCCTTGCAATCATTTAGTCTAAGGGTATTGAGAATTATGTTTTGATCTTTTACTGACTCTTCAAAATTCTCTTTTGCAAATTGAAGTGGTTTTGGTAACTCTAAAAATATTGAATATATTGATTTGATAAATTCAGGATCCTTTCGTGTTTCTATATTTTCAATAGTTGGAACCAATTTCAAATTATCGTATGTATAATTTGCTTGTATGGTAATTTCTTGTTGCCTTATATTCATAAATGATAACACTGTGTCAAAAAAATTCTTTCTCATATCTTTTGGCAATGATTTTAAAACAAATTGACTCATTTCTGTTTCTTTGTTTAGCAATTCCTCAAAATATGCTACTGAGCTTCTCACAATTAGTGATGGTTTCCATGCTAAAGCATGTGCATTCATTTTTGCCATTTCCATAGCTTTTGAAAAATCGCCTACAGCATAACCACTAATTCTATCAATAACTGATAGATACCATCCTAAATTCATAAAATGTTCTTGTTTTGCTTCATTATTTTTTGTTAATTCTGAATTTCTAAAGCATTCTTTGATTTGTAGTTCTGCCTTTTCCTTAATCTGACCACTCCATGGATATGTTGTTCTTAGTATCAACACTTTGATTATTTCAAGATCCAAGTTTGCAATATCCAAAAGTTTTCTTAGTCTTTTATCCATCGAAATAAATCTCAAAACACTTTCTTCGTGCGGTTTGTCTACACTTTTTTGTGGATCAAAATCATGAAATAATGCTGCTACATACAGATATTTCAAATCATTATCTGAAAATTTTTTTGCAGTGTTATTTAGATTTGCAGATAACAGTGAAACATATGTGACTTCTAATTCGTGATTGATATTGTGATATCCATAGTAATCACTTCCTAATCCCTGTGTTTCAAATAATTCGATAGTATAGTCTAGCATCTCCGCATAACAGTCTTCATCCATGCCGCTTTCCACCACTAGGCTCATGATTTGATTTCGCATAGTGTGGGGTTTTGCAAATTCTTGCAACAAATGTCGATCCTATCTGTTCTTTTTAAGTATGCTCTTGAGTTATTGAAAATTTCTTCTAACCCTTAGATAATCTCTGAAAATTTGTACTATTTTCATTGGAAAGATTCAATAGAATTGTTATTTTTTTATTTTCATTGTCTGTTGACTTGAGTTTGCTTGAATCCCTTATGAGCATTAATGAAAAACAACATCTGGACTATGTTCTACACCTTAATGGTCTCAAATATTCTCTCTCTGATGTCTCTATTGTAAATTCGCCAACCCCTGTTAACTCCCCTACTACCCGAGGTGGTGTATATTTTTCTGATACATTTGCATACAAAATAAAAGGAATAATTCATGATCTATCTATTATTCCATTATTATCAAAAACTATGTTGGGCCCAAATACTGAATTTGGTGAAATTAAAATCACAACACAAATTGCTAATAATGATAAAAAAACAACCTTATCTATTTTTACAAATTTAACAAACAGCGTACAAAGTTCATCTAAAATTGAATTAAATATGATTTTGGTAAAACTAGAATCTGATTAATCTTTGTTAAGATATGTATCATACTTTTTACGTAATTCCTCATTTGATAATATCTCATATGCTTTATTGATTTGAACCATTATTTCTTCTGATTTTTCTCCTTTGTTTTTGTCTGGATGTATTTTTTTTGCTAGTTTTCTGTATTGTTTTTTTATTTCGTCATGTGTTGCGTTTTGTGGAATTTCTAATATCTTGTAATAATTTGGTAATGATGAATTTTGAGATGTAATTCTAAATTCTTTGTCTTCTTTTGTATTCTTTCTATTCCCTAGATCTTCATAATCATCTGACCAATCTGAATGGTATTTTTCATATGTTTTATCATTTTTTGAATCAAATTCCTTAGAATCATACAGCGTTTTTTTCCTTAGAATTATGTCTCTTGCAAGATACACAAACAGACCTATGACTGCTATTGCAAAACTAGCAAATAAAATTATTTTTTGTTCATCTGTTACAATTAACTCCATCTGTATTTTTTTTCCAGCATTATCTGATTGTCCTGAAACATTTTGAATCATGCTTATGACAATTATGCTTAATATGATAACGCTGAAATTTTTCATTTTGTTTATGTTAGTCTAAAATCTTCTTTGGTGGTATTTAGAACCACATGTGTGATTGTATTGTCTATATTTGGAATTGATGCCAATCCTTTTACAAATTCACTTAATTCGTTACGAGATTTGAATTTTGCAATAACTAGTGTATCTGTATTTCCTGTAATGTCGTAAACCCCACACACATTTTCTATCTTTGATATCTCCATTTCCATGTCTATGATTTTGTCTTTTTTTGCAATGATCTCAATTATTGCAGTCAGATTATAGCCTAATTTTTCATGATCTATCAGTGCGGTGTAACCCTTGATTATTTTTTCTCTTTCTAATTTTTTTATTCTTGATAATACCGTTACTGTTGATATTCCAAGCTTTAATGCAAGTTGTCTTGCAGATAATCTGGCATCGACCATTAAATTTTTAAGAATTCTTTCATCTGTTTTATCTAAATCCATATGTCTTGTATAATCTGAAAATGCATTTAAATTTTAGGTGATTTCTTAAATATGTGTTTAATTTTATTTAATTTTTGTGAATTTCACGTTTTTTACCTCAATTCAAACTTAAAACAAACGATTGACAAAACCTGGTGTGGAGCAAATTAAAGAACTGGTTTTAAAAGGTAAAAATTTCCTAGAATCTGGTAATCTTGAAGAGGCTCTAGGTTATTTTGAGCAAGCATTGCTGTTGAATCAAAGCGACCCTGAACTGTGGAATTTTAAGGCTGTAACACTGCGCAGTTTAGGTAGGTACGAGGAAGCCTTGGAATGCTTTAACAAGTCCTTAGAGATTGATCCAAGAGATAAGTACGCATCATAAAATCGTATTTTTATCTGTAAATTCTTATTTTGATTGTTTTTCACTACAAGTGAGTTTCTGACCACCATATTTACGAACAAATCCAATCAAGTATTCCCGAATTTCATACTAGTTATTATAATGTGACACATCAGTGATACTGTAATGGTTTTACAATCCCTCAATGCTGATAATTGTCCTCGTTGTGCAAAAAATTCGCTATTAACTGATGATGTTACTGGAGAAAGATTTTGTGGAAAATGTGGATATGTAATTTCTGAGAAATCACAGGAATCTGGACCTGAATGGAGATCTTTTACACAAGATGAACATGGCAATAAAGCAAGAGCAGGAGCACCAACATCGCTGACTATGCATGACATGGGATTATCTACAATCATTAATCCTATGAATAAAGATGCATCTGGAAAACCACTCACTGCATCAATGAAAAGTACAATTGAAAGATTGCGAACTTGGGACAGTCGAAGTCAAGTTCATGAATCTGTTGATAGAAATCTTAGACAGGCATTAAGTGAATTAAACAGACTAAAAGACAAACTTGCACTTTCTGATGCTGTTATTGAAAAGGCAGCTTACATTTACAGAAAAGCTATTGAAAAAAAATTAGTACGTGGAAGATCCATATCTGCAATGATTGCATCTGCACTTTATGCTGCATGCCGAGATACAGAAACACCACGAACTCTCAATGATGTGGGTGAAGCTGCAAATCTGAAGAAAAAAGACATTGCTCGATGTTATAGATTGTTACATCGAGAATTAGATCTAAAAATGCCTGTAGTTGATCCAATTCAATGTGTTGCACGTATTGCAAGTAGAATTGGCATTACCGAAAAGACAAAACGTTATGCCGCCAAAGTTCTAAAAATCTCTCAAGAACATGAAGAGTCTGCAGGAAAAGACCCAATGGGATTGGCAGCAGCTGCGCTATATTTGGCATGTGTTAAAAATGGTGAAGATATAACTCAGCGCGATATTGCCGAAGCTGCAAGTGTGACTGAAGTTACCATAAGAAATAGGTACAAAGGTCTAAAATTAGATCAAAACATGGACCTATAAAATAATCTTATTTTCTCATAGCTAACCAATTGTGAATCTATATTATTGATAAAATGTTATCAAAGACATATTGAATAAAGTAGATACAATGTTATCACAAGCTTATGACCTTTGTGAAGATGGTAATTTTTCAGATGCACTGAAACTATATGATTTAGCATTAAAGCAAGAGCCTGGAAACATTAATGCATTAATAGACAAAGGTGTAACTCTGCAAAATTTGGGTAGGATAAAACAAGCTATAAAATATTATGATAAAGTACTCTACATTGATCCAAAAAATATCAGTGCACTAGTTAACAAAGGAGCATCATTGCATACGATTGAAAAATACAAAGATGCAATAAATTGTTATGATTTGGCCCTTAAATCTGATAAAAAATGTGCGATGGCCTTAGCTTACAAAGGACTATCGCTAGGCGAGCTGGGAAATCTTGCAGATGCATTAAAGCATTTTAAAAAAGCATTGTCTATTGATCATGATTATGACCTTGCTAATCTTAGCAAAGAAATGGCTAAAGAATTGCTAAAGTCTATGCAGAAACAAAAATCTAAAACACAGTAACGTCGCCTGGTGCTGGTTCACGCTTTGTGTTTTTTTCATGTGATTCAAAAAATTCTTTATGCTCTGCATTTTGATGCTCTCTGAGTTTCTCTATATTTTCAAATCCTGTATGACACAAGTAACACTTTGGCTTATGTTCATCCACAAGTGGTAGCACCATAACGTTTGTAACTTGTTTGCCTACTTATTTCTTGAGACTGACAGTTAAGAAATATATCCTTTAATGATTGACTTGTTCTGTGTTAGAACAATTAGTAGGCGAATCTAAGGCATTAGATCGAGCAATTGCTGGAGAAGAACTATCGTACAATGATGGTCTGGAATTGATGAATTATGATAATTTACATATGTTAAGTGCGGTTGCTGATAATGCTCGAAAGAAGTTAGTTGGCGATACAGTAACTTTTGCTGCATCATATTACATGAATTACACAAATGTATGTGCCGCAAGTTGTCAGATGTGTGCATTTTATAGAAAAGATGGCGCTGAAGATGCATACACTCTCACTACAGAGCAAATCGAACAACGTGTTGCTATTGCAAAAAATATGGGTGCAACTGAAGTTCATATTGTAGGCGGGTTTCATCCAAAGCTTCCTCTTGAATATTACGAAGACATGATGAGAGTAATCAAGAAAAATCATCCACAATTAAAAATTAAGGCACTCACTGCAGCTGAAATTTTCTATCTATCCAAATTAACAAAAAATTCTATCAAGGAGATTTTATCTCGTCTTAAAGACGCAGGTCTTGACTCGATGCCTGGTGGAGGGGCTGAATTATTCCACCCTGAGATAAGAAAAAAAATTGTTAGGGGAAAATGTTCTGGACAAGAATGGTTAGATACAATTGAGCAAGCTCATAATCTTGGAATCAAAAGTAATGTAACCATGTTGTATGGTCATATTGAAAAACCATCTCATATCATTGATCATCTGATAAAAATTCGTGAATTACAAAAAAAGACTAAGGGCTTTATCACATTAATTCCTCTCAAATTTAGTCTTGATAACACTGAACTTGAGCAAGAACATTTAGTCAATAACGAATGCTCATCTGTGTATGATTTGAAAATTATTGCATTATCTAGGTTAATGCTTGCAAATGTATTGAATAACATTTCTGTTTATTGGGTTGCATATGGTAAAAAACTCGCCCAAGTTGCATTATCTAATGGTGGCAATGACTTGGTAGGAACTGCATTCTCTGAAGAAATTTATCGCGCTGCTGGAAAACCTACTGCTTCGTCTGTAGAAGAGTTGGCTACTATGGTAAAAGAAATAGGACGTCAACCAGCACAACGTGATACTTTTTTTAATATTATCAAGCGATTCTAAATTTACTTTTTACTAAGATGTTTTTTTATAGACTCTAATTTTTCTTCCATTTTTACTTGCTTGTCTTTTCTAGAGTCTATTTTTAAAATCACTTCTACTCTATTTACTCCTAAATTGTGGACTACTTCCATGATGATTTTGGCAGCTTCGTAAATTTTATCGATATTCTCTGACTCTAAAATAGTTCCCATAGAATTTAGCTCGTATTTAATTTCCTTGATGTTTTGTATGGCTTCTATTCCTTTTGCAATGTAGAAACTTACACTTGTATCATTTGTTCCAATCGGATAGATGCTGATTTCTGCGTGAATCAATACTGGTTAATCATAATTTTAGAATTAAAATGTTTGAAGTCTATGTAATTGGCTTTTTTTCTTCTTTTTCTGGGCTTCCTTTTCTTTTCCTTCTAGCGCCAAAACTAATCAAAATTAACATAAATCCAATTCCGATTAAAATTCCTGCAAAAGCAGTCATGTCTTGATTTTCTTGTTGTTTTGTCATCAAATCTATAATCTCCTCTTCAGTCATTCCAGATTGACCTGCGGGCATTGCGGCATTGAGATTGATCATGATAATCGTACCTACTATTACCATTGTAATTCCTCCTGCAAGTATTTTTTTATCTACTAGCATTTCTTTCTCATTAAAATTTGAACTTCATCATTTATTAGGTAATATGAACATGAATGGAAATTATAATTT
>JABFSW010000154.1 GCA_013140415.1 Nitrosarchaeum sp. | reverse complement strand
GGGGTGCTAGTCCTTTAGATGTATCAAAAGCTTTAGCAAAAATGGCATCTAACAGAGAAATTTTAAAAAATTCAAAAGAAAATAGAGCACATTATTTTGTACAAAATACTTTAGTATCTAACTAGTCTTGTTCTGGCATTTTTCACAATTATCAAAAATTTCTCCTTCCAAATGATCAAAATGTGTGTTACACTCATTGCATGTATGATGCATATCAAAATATCCGTCTTTCTCAATTTGTCCGACTCTATTTGATTCAAGATCTGTACTTTTACATTTGATGCAGTGACATCCACATGTGATTTTCATAATTTAATCTCCAATAATCTATGTATAGTTGTTTTACATATACAAATCATGGGAAAGAAACGTGAAATCCCACTTGAGATTGATGATCATTTTAAACTGTATGGAAAAGAGCCTTGGGAAGTAGATTATGGAGAAAAATGTATAATCTGTAATGTTAGAATTGATGAATATGGTTTTTGTTCTTGTGGATCAAGTGGAGACTAATTTTTCCAATTATTGGCACAAAAAGAGTTTAAAAATTAATTTTGGTACTTTATTTTTTAGACACTGAATTTATCTAAAGTTATGTATTATTATCTTGAATTTCTCTAGAAGTTACTGATAATTTCTTTTTTCTCATCATAATCACCATAACTACAAGTCCAATTAATACAATAACTCCAAGTAGAATATAGACAATAATGTCTTGACTTACATTTGATAGTGACGTTGAAGGATTGTTTTGTATGGTGGATTTTTCATCAATAATAACGGTTGCGCCTATAATCGATACATTACCTGAGTTGTCTGGTCTTATGTTAAGCCAAACATGTGTTCCATTATTGATATATTCATGAAAAAATATTTTCTCCCCTTCCATGTATACATTATATGGTCTTGATAATAGTTCTAGAGGAATTATTGTTGTTACAAACTGATTTTTCCCATTAACATCAAAACTAATACTTTTTGTTGTTTGATCAAAATTAAACTGATTTATTTCTGCAAATGTTCTTATCTCAATTAGAAATTCTTTATCTTCCAATTTTATGTTTTGTAATATTCTTGGTTCATCAATGGAATACTCTAAAATCATTTGACAACCATGACATGAAATCCCATTTTTTTCACCTAAATACACAGGTCTATTATTTACAAAAACTAAATCTACTTCTTTTGGAATTATAAACGAAGTTATTTCAAGATATCTAAAATCCCAAGTCCACATATTATTTTTTAGAAAAAGAACATCACCAAGATCATATTCTACAATTATATTTTTTTGTGATGGATTAATTATGACACCATCATTATCCCCAATAATTACAGGCTGTTTTTCTTTTCCTTCTTCATCTGAAACTATAAGATTAGTTATAGTTCCATTGATCAATTCTACTTGTTTGGGTGAACTTGACGAAGCAATTACGTGCTTTACATGAATTTCATCTGATGAACTAATTACAATTTCAACTGATTTTTGTTCTGCTTTTTCTCCAATAGAAATTTCTTGGCCATAAGCTGTAGGAATTACTATTATGAATGCCAATATTATGAAAAAAATGACTTGTTTTGAACTCATTTATTCCACTTTAATATGAAGCATTTTTGCCTCTTCAAGGGGGCAATCATTACGATCTCTTTGTAAATTTACAATTTTATCTGCAACATCCATTCCTTCTATTACTTCCCCAAATACCGTATATTGCCTATCAAGAAATGTACTATCTGCTGTAACAATGAAAAATTGTGAACCTGCGCTATTTGGATCCTGTGCCCTAGCCATAGAAACGATACCACGATGATGTGATCTTGAACTAAATTCAGCCTTAATTGTATGACCTGGTCCTCCAGTTCCCCAAGTATTCTTATTTCCGCTCTTTGTATTTGGATCCCCACCCTGAATCATAAATCCAGGAATAACTCTATGAAAAAGTGTACCGTTATAGAATCCATCCCTTGCTAATTTCTCAAAATTTCTAACCGTTTCTGGTGCCAAATCAGGAAGTAATTTGAATGCAATTGTTCCTAAGTTAGTTTCAATAATTACTGTACTCAACAGGGATTATCAACGGTCTTATCATAAGAGTCTTTTTGTAATAAATAATTTAAAATTCTTATAGTTGATTATTGTATTTTAAAAAATTCGTAATAATCAGTACGTTTTTCGTTAATAAAATAATTATTCAATAATTAAATAAATTTTATTCTAAAATATGTTCTAACTATTAATAGTAAAATCAAAAATTAAACCATTTCAAAAAGTTATAGTCTTATATAGAACAACTAAAATTTAGAATCTGTTGAATCGTACAAACCAGAGCACGATCATTAAAGAAGCAATTAATTCTTATCTTGACAAAGGGGTAACTGACAAACAAGATATCTATACCAAAGTCGTAGATGAACTTGGTGTTCCAAGACCTACCGTTAGAAGGGTCGCAAGAGATTTGAGAACTGAATTACTACAAAAAATCCAGATCTTACAATCAGATATGCCTAAAACA
>JABFSW010000089.1 GCA_013140415.1 Nitrosarchaeum sp. | reverse complement strand
GTATTGAAATGTAGTATATCAGAGTGTAAGATTAAAGCCAATCAATCAGTGAAAATAGGATTTAAAGAAACGAGAAATCTATGTGAATATCATTATAATTTATTTAAGAATAAGGAGGAAAAATACGCACCAAATTTTAGCAAGGCATCAAAATTTAAAGAAAAATAGATAATTATGAATTTTCACATTCTGGAATAATTGAAAACTTTAACATCTACTATTTTTAATCTATTTTATGGCTATAAAGAAAAAAACCAATCCTAAAAAGAAGCATGTAAAGGAATTAGTTTCTAAACCAGTAAAACAAACAAAATCTTCATCAAATAAGCCAGAATTTGAAAAGGCGTGGAAAGAATACAATTCTGCTCTAAGTGTATGGAAAGAATCGCTTGCACAATGGCAAAAAGCTACAAATGATACATTGATGACATATCATGATGCATGTCAAAGAGCTTTAGAATCAGATACCGAACTCTTGAAAAAAGTTAGTTCAAGTTGGGAAAATACCTGGCAAGAAATAGGTCCTGAATACATAAAACAACAAACAAAAATGATTGAAAATATCTTTAAAGAAACTAATATAGATTCAATCAAAAAATTCAATGAACAGTGGGAAAAATTTCTAAAAACTTCCGGGGATGATTCAATTAAAGCATATCAAGAAGCCATAAAACAGTTCAATCAAACTTGGCAAACAAGTCATGCATGACTTTAATATTTTTTAATTATTATAAATAAAAATTCAATGTTTGTATTTTTAAGATCATTTCATAATGATTGGTTCCTTTGAAAAGGAAATAGCAGATAAAACATCATTCAAATCAAATGGTTTTATAAGAAATGCAAGAACGCCTAAACGTGTACATTCTTCAAAAGTTTTCATATCATCATTACCAGTTATAACTATAATTTTAGAGTCGGGATCTTGAAATCGAATTTTTTTTAAAACACTTAATCCATCAAGTTTAGGTATTGTCAAATCTAAGAATACAAGTTCAGGTTTTTCAGAATGATATTTCTCAATTGCTTCAATACCATCACTTGCCTCAGCTACAACATTATGATTATGTATAAAAAGAAAATCCTTCATTGCTAAACGTAATTCTTCAGAATCATCAACAATCATAGTTCTAGTCATGCGTCATAATACACAATTAAGGAATTTAGATGCATGAGTGTATCAAAGAATACTTACACTTAATCTAGGCACAAAAAATAGGATTATAATTGGTTTTATTAAATTCATTTTCAAATGGAAATATCAATTGAACCATGGAAGAAACTAGTGATTCATGAAGTTATAGAATACAAATTCGATGATTGGGTCAAACAAATAGCATTTAGCACTAGATCATCAGGAGGTGCAATTCCAACTATGCAATGGACAAATGGAGTTGTTTTTTCTCCTTCTAATTTTCCAACAACAAATGTTACAGTAGAAGAGCAATTGAAAGGAATACTTCATTGGTCATCAGTATCTTTTGCAATAAAAGAAAAATTTGAGAAGCAAATAGTAATAGAAAATGCTACAATAAACCTTGTGGATGTAAGTGTAAATGAAATTTTCAAAGAACTTGCACAAAATTTAAAGAAGCAATCAAAATTTGCAATTAGTTCTGACAAAGAATAGTGAAGAGAAAAAATCAGAGAATTAACAACGTGGATATTGTTTTGTAATAGATATTCTAGATTTTATTAATCATGACATTATTACAAATAATGAAAGAAAAGTTTGCTGATAATTTATCACGTTATTTTAGGCCACATGTTATTCCATGTTTCTGCAAATTTTTTCATCATTTCGCCATAAGCTTTCATGTGTTCCATACCAGATGAATTTAGAGTCTTTTGCCAATTTTCTGCAAACTGTTTGAAAGTTGATGCGTTAGTTTCATTGAGAGATTTTTGCCAAGCATCTCCAAATTCTTTAAATGATTTCATTCCAGCATCACTAAGAGACTTCTGCCAATTTTCACCAAATATCTTCATAGTGTCTACACTAGATTCTTTGATGGCTTTTTCCCATACCTCATTAAATTTGATTTGCATGTCATTAGTTGCATTTTGGATTTGTTCAAATACAGTTTTCCAGTTTTCAAGAGATTTTGAATATTGTTGCCAAAGAGAATCCCACTCATTTGATTTTTCTTCTGAGGTCATAATTAACAATAATTTTTGATACTCTTAAACTGATCCATAAAAATCAGATATTAGATTTTTTACGATACTTTAATCTTGCTATTTGAAATAATTTTCTAGTTTAATTTTGTTTATTTTTGGGATTTTTGCTAATTCAAATCCCTCTGAGGGTTTTAAAAGAGATCTTGTTGCATCTATGCCAATTTTTGCAGTCTTCAATTTCTTTTGATCACTAGAAGGATCGAGGCTAGAACCTCGTACATTTGTTATTATTATCAAATCTTTATCAGCTTGAAATCTTGTTGCCATTGCATATTCAACAGATTCTGCATTATTAGGATCAATGTCTTCATCTACAACAGTGACTTGTTTTAATGAACGATGTAACTCGAATGTT
>JABFSW010000005.1 GCA_013140415.1 Nitrosarchaeum sp. | reverse complement strand
TTTGTAGTCTTCTGTAAACCGTACTTATTTGAATTTTTGTTTCAGCGCTTATCTCTATTGCAGATTTTGGTTTTCCCATCGTCTTTTCTAAAATAGCCCGACCGTATTTATCCGATACAACTTCAAGAATAGCGTCTTTTCTTGAGTCATCTTCTATTTTTCTTCCTGAAATTAATGCTTGCATAGAGCACATACATTATCTTTTGATATAACAAGTAAGACTACATTGCAATGCATTGCACTCATTCTGGGCATACTCAACTCTAAAAATGTCCTATGAGTTTTAATAACATACTTCTCCAAAAATCTAGTTGCTCAGTATTGATTATCAAATAGAAGAGATGAGACCAAAGTGATCTCCATAATAGGTAGTGGCAAAGTTGGTTCAGCAATTGCTTTTCTTTGCATCTCTAATTCATTAGATGATGTTCTATTAGTGAATCGCACAAAGGATAAAGCAATTGGTAAGGCTCTAGACATATCCAATGCCATACCTAAAAACTCAAATGTTTCAATTCATGGCACTGATGATTTTTCTAAAATAAGTGGTTCTGATATTGTTGTAATTACATCTAGTACAGGGATATATCTAAAAAGTAGAACTGAACTGATGGATGCTCAAGTCAAAATGATTAAAGAAATTGCAAGTCAAATAAAAAAATACTGTCCTTTTGCAATCGTGTTAATAGTTTCTAATCCATTAGATGTTCTTACATTTATTTTTCAGAAAGAAACTCAATTATCAAGAAATAAAGTAATAGGAATTGCATCCAGTTTGGATTCTAGTCGGTTTAGATATTTACTTTCAGAAAAATTTAAGATTAAACAATCGCAAATTACTGATGCGCTAGTAATGGGCGAACATGGAGATTCCATGGTACCAATATTTTCCAGAGTAAAAATTAATGAAAAAAATGCACTTGAAATAATTGATGAGACAGAAAAACAAACAATTTCTATAGAAATTCAGAATTACTGGAAATCTCTAAGAACTTTAGATAGTAGATCACAGTTTGGTATTGCCAAGAATACTTTTGATGTCATTCGGTCCATTATCAAAAATGATGAATTAACTGTACCTGCATCAATTGTATTGAACGGTGAATATGGTGAAAAAAATGTTTCCATGGGAATTCCTGTAAAAATAAACAAAGACGGAGTTAAAGAAATTATAGTAATAAAATTAAACAAATCTGAGAGTAACTTGTTAAAAATCTCTGCCCAAACTATACGAGATCATATAAAATCACTTTAAACAAGCACAAAACTACGAAACTAAAAAGTGCAATCCATATCCTACAAAATATGCAACCAACGCTGCAATCCCACCAATGATTAATGTGTAGAATCCTGATTTTATTTTTGATTTTTTAACAATTTTACCTTTAATCATCCCTACAAGAAAAAATGCAATCATTACAGAGATTACTGAATAAACAAAAGATTCTGAAGTCGTATTAATTCCCATAAAAATCAAAATCATAAATGGAATTAACGGAATAACTCCAATCAAATTAAATCCAACAAAAGTACTCACTGAACTATCAAATGGTTCTTTTTCATCCTCAATTAATCCTAATTCTTCTCTCATCATTGTATCTACCCAAACTTTTCGTTTTGATGTAATTGTTTTAACTATTTCTTCTAGTAATTCATCTTTGAATCCTTTCTTTTTGTAAATCTCTCTGATTTCATCTTTTTCCTGTTCTGCCATATTATCAATTTCCCATTCCTCTTGTTTTCTTTTCATCTCAATGAATTGATTTCTAGCCTTTGATGCATGATAACTTCCTGCAGCCATTGCAAATCCATCTGCAAACAAATTACCAAAACCTAAAATCAAAATAATTCCCGGAGATAATGAAGCCCCAATAACTCCTGCTACAATTGCAAAAGTTGTGACTGAACCATCAATAGAACCATAAATAAAATCCTCAAAATGTAATTTCATGTTTACAATTTAGAATATTCCTTATTTTAATACATTCTTGAAATTTGCTCAAACTGTAATGATTTTTGTATGTTTATTTTACTAATTAGAATATTGGCAAATCAATTTTTCGTATACTGTCTTTTGATCTATTTTTTGCCCGTTTAGATAGAACCCTTAATAATTTTTCACTTAGATCCTCTAAAACTTCACTTAAATCAAATCCAACTGAATGATAAATTAGAGGAGTGTGATGAGGAGTAATAATCATAATAGACACTTCATACTTTCCTTCTTTTTTGTTACCTGTTCTTTGCTGTTTTATTGAAACTCTAGCTTCATGTATTTCTGAATATACTTGTTGTAATCTCTTGAGAGTTTTTCCAAATTTTGAACTAATCAAATTTACATTTTGTTGATCTTCGGGCATGCCAACAATGTATAATGGAATTGGAGTTTCTAATTTGGATGCAAGTAAACCCAGTATATCCCTAAAAGTGATAATGCCTTGCAAAGTATCATGCAGATTAACTAAACAACATGTAGTGTCTGCTTTAAGCATTGAATTGATAACTTTGTTTAAATCATCACTGGCCAAACATTGAGGAATTCTAGTACTTCCGGTGTTACCAATTTTAAGTTCTAATGCATGTTCAGTTCTTGGTACCATAGAGGTTCGTCCTTGTTTTTCCGACGGCATGATTGATTGAAGTATGTGATATGACGTAAGAACCTGTTTAATTTTACCTTGATTCAATACTGGCAGATGATCAATTCGTTTAGTAGTCATAATTCGTCTTGCATTGCTAATAGATTCACTAGAAGGTACTGTAATTGGATTTTGAGTGTAAATCAGATTGGCTTTAATCCATTTGTTATCCTTTGATGAAAGTAGTTTGATAATTTGTTTGGCTGTTACCACACCAATTATTCTGTTCTTGTCTACTACCGGTACTTCTCTTATTCTATAATGAGCGATTATGTTTGCAACTTTTTGAACAGAATCATTTTGGGTCACATGATGTATTGGATAAAGAAATGGCTCAACTTTCATGTTATCGATATTTTTGGCATTTAGTAGTGCCCTAATGTTTGTAGAAAGCACACTTTTATCTTTAAGATAAAAAACGTCATAAGAATTATTCTTAGTAATTTTACTGATTACGTGTGAAAGTGTATCCGTAGGTTCTATAGTGGTTGCTTTTGAAATTAGAGATTTTATTTTAGTAGATTGAATATCTCTCATATGGGCATGAATTGTATCTGTAATCATTTTCTGTATCTGTTGTAAATCTCCCTATTTTAAATTAAAAGAGAACTCTAGATTTTCACAACTGATTTTCATGAATGATATTTGAGTCGATGTATTTAACCAGTAAAATCCATTTAGGATTAATGTTGTTAAAAAGCGCAGATCTTAATAAAATAATTAAAAGAGCTATTACCATTAGTCCAAGTGCTAGCCTATTGGATGCTAGGGAAGTTTTACTTAGACATAATTTAAAACGACTTGTAGTAACAGATGCAAAAAAACACCCAGTTGGAATAATTACAGAAAAAGACATTGCAAAAACGATCTATGCACTTGGAGATAAACCAATCAAATCTATAAAAATTTCTGGTTTTATGTCTAAAAATTTAATCACAGTCAAGAAAACAGATTCAATTTATGATTGTGCTAAATTAATGAAAAAAAACCACATCAGTTCCATAGTTGTTTTAGGTAACAACGGTATTTTGGAGGGATTAGTTACAAAAACTGATCTTGTATCTATTTTTTTGACCCACGCAATATCCCCTCTAAAAATTTCAAAGATCATGACTAGAAATGTAATTACTGCTATGCCTGGAGATTCATTATTGTATGTGGAAAGTTTGTTAATTCATAATAGAATTGCAAGAATTGTTATTCAGCGTAATAAAATACCTGTAGGAATTATTACTTACAGGGATTTTGTTCCTGCAAAATTACCTTATTGGTTATCTCAATCAGCTGATCCAAAGGAAGTTGAAAATTATAAAATGAAAAGCAATCTTGATGAATTTCAAGTAAATCAAATGAATCATCTCCTTCATTTCAAAGCTGTTGACATAATGTCCCCAAATCCAATTACAATTGAATTTGATAAGGATGCTGGAGTAGCGGTATTACTGATGATAAGAAATGGGATTAGTGGTTTACCCGTTGTTAAAAAATCAAAACTGATAGGAATTATCACCAAGACAGATATTGTAAATGCTATTGCAGAAGCATGATTATTATGATTGATAATCTTACTTTAGTATTAAATCCCAAAAGTGTGAATTGATTACAAATGATTAGAAAAAACATAAAGAAAATCCTTGTCCCTATGGATGGTTCTAAGAATTCTATGAGAGGATTAGATGAGGCAATTTATCTTGCAAGACAATGTCATGCAATAATTACTGGTTTGTATGTAATTCCAATATACCCAAGAAATTTTACTGATGCTATAATGCCATATCAAATTCATCTTACTAGATCAGCTAAAAAATTTATGGAATCTGCAAAGACTGCATGTGCTCAAAAAGGAATTGTGTTTAAATCCAAAATAGTTTTTGGAAGCCCAACTATAGAAATTGATGAAATGGCGAGAAACAAATCATATGATATTATTGTTATCGGATCCAGAGGTCAAAGTGGACTGAAAGAAGTCTTCTTGGGTAGTGTTGCAAACACTATAGTGCATAAATCCAAAGTTCCAGTGTTAGTCATAAAGTAGTGATTAGGATGTTTTCAAAAATGCTAACTAGAATTCTTGTTCCATATGATGGCTCTCAATATTCAGTAAAGGCATTAACTAGGGCTATTGAACTTTCACACAATCTTGACTCTGAGGTTTTTTTATTTTCTGTTGTTTATGTAGACTATATTTCACCACCTGGAATACTAGGACTAACTAGAACAAGATCCGAAAAAGAGACTATTAAAAAATGGACTGAATCAGTTAGAGAGAATACAGAAAAAATGTTAAAACTAGCTGTTAAAAGATGTGAACAAAAAGGAGTTTCAGCATCGTATAACATTACACAAGGTAATGTGGCAAATGAGATTTTGAGCTTTGCAAAAAAGAAAAGAATTTCATTAATAGTAATTGGCAGTCGTGGATTACATGGAGTTGGAAAACTAAAGACATTGGGTAGTGTCAGTAGAAGGGTTTCTGAACAAGCTAAATGTCCTGTATTATTAGTTAGATAGGTTTCAGGCTAATTCATCTAGACCAAAAAAATTGATCTCTAACAAAGTAAATTATTCCAATAAAAGAGACACCTAAAATTCCAATTGAAAGTACTCCAAACTCAGGAACAACGTATGTTCCAATAATTTCAATATGTTTTGTATCTTCAGGGAGTATCATTCCCAATGCATATTGATCAGGAAATTTAGTGAGATCATATTTTGTATCTACTCCGTCAATTACAAGTCGATATTGCGTATTTTCAGCGGAGATCATCTCAAGTGGTAATCGTATCCATAAAACGCTATTTGACGGTACACTCTCCATAGTTATTTCAAGAGATTTTCTATCAGGATTGATATTCATAGTTGCCAGTTTTGGTAATTCTTTGTCTATTTTTTTGATATCAACTTCAAAGCTTCCATGATATCCATAATAGACATCATATGTTTTTTCATTGATTTTTAGCAGGTATTTTTCAGATGAGAGTTGTGCAATATCCAGATACTGGGCAAATGCGTCTCTATCATCAAAAATATGGCTACCAAAAGCGATGTTAGTTGGGATTAATGTAAGAGACATCATGATAAGACATAATTTTAATTTGATGTGGTATTGTTTGAAATTCATTACTTTTTTTGCATTCTAGTAATTATTTGATCACATATTCTTCTCATTTCAGAATCAGACCCCATACTGCAAATTTTTACTAAATCTGTGGCTGTTACTATTCCAATAATTTTATTATCTTTTTTGACAGGTAGCTTGTGGATGTTATTTGTTTTCATAATCTGTGCAGCTTCCCAAACTGTTTCGTCTGGTTTTACTTCAATTAATGGCGAAGACATTACTTCTTCTAATGATGTAGTTGATGGTTTTTCTTTAGCAGCTATTCGTTTAACAAAATCTCTTTCTGTTAAGATGCCTATTGGTAATTGATTTTTAGTTACAATGATACAACCAATATTATTTTTATCCATCAATTTAGCAGCATCCTTAATCGAAGTAGATGCATCTAATGTAGTCAAATCACTAATCATTACATCTTTTACGAATGTATGTGCCATACTCATATCTGAGATTTTCTTCTAATAAACAAGATCCTGATTTTCATATCAAGAAATTATCTGATGTTAAAAAATTAGTTATTTTACTATTAAAACAGGAATTTTAGATTTATGTAAAACATAATTTGAAGTGCTTCCAAGAAAAATTTCTTTCAGTCCACTTTGACCTCTGGATCCGATAACAATAATATCATATGATTTGTTATCTGCATAGCTTATGATTTTTGGTCCTTCATCACCATGAATTATGACATTGTCAAAAAGAATACCATTTTGTGCAGCACGTGTTTTTGCTTTTGACATAAATTTGGAGGCATTATTAAGCAGATATTTTTCAAGATAGGAAATTTGTGAGTCTGTGATGGGTTTGGATATTGGAATTACATACAAACCAGTAATTATTGCATGACATTGTCTTGCAAGATAAATTGCCTCATCTAATCCTCTCATAGAATTCTTAGAACCATCCATAGGGACAAGGATTTTCTTTATGTTTTGCATGATTAATTCAGAAAAGAATTGAATTTAAGACATTTATGTATTCTCGGATTTGATTTTCAACCATGATATTATGCAAAGTCACTATATACTGAAAAATTAATATTTATTTGAACATGACCAATGCATCCAAAATTACATCTAGAGATATTATGACAAAATCAGTAATTGCAGTAGATTCATCGATTACTGCAAATGAGGCAGCAAAAATGATGGAAGATGTAAAAGTTGGTGCAATTATAGTGATGGAAAACAATACTCCTATGGGAATAATCACTGATAGAGATTTTGCAGTAAAAATTGTAGCTCATGCTTATCAGATTACAACTCCCGTAAAACAGATTATGTCCACTCCTCTAATTGCAATCGGCCCAGATGAATCAGTATGGATGGTTGCTGATCTAATGTCTACTAGAGGTATTCGAAAATTACCCGTTATAGAAGATGATAAAGTGATAGGAATTATTACTTCTACTGATCTTGTAAATCAGCTTGCCATATCCACAAATGAAGATATTAGAAAAATGTATCATGAATCAGTAATCAAAGTATACAAACAATACAGTCCTTACAATTGATTGGCCCTTATTCTTTGATTTAAGTATCTAATCATCTACCTGTAAAAATTAATCCTTGAACCTGCATTGCAGTGCACTCCTACTGCTTAAGAGTAAAACTTACTATCAATATTCATGGAGACAGCTAAAATCCCCAAATTCAAATGGGGCGAAATTTCTGAGCTTAATTCGGGTCATACTCCTAATGAATGGGGAATGGCACAAGAGGTAAAACCAAAACAAAATAGGATTATTGCATATGATGTTTCATGGAATAAATAATAAAATAAAACGTAAATTATCAAAATAGAATTATAGTTTTTGCATTTTACAATATTTTAAAAATTCTAGGTTAATGCTGCAAGAGTTCTCACTTGGCTCTCCACGTAGTCAAATCCCTCCTGCCAAAACTTTTGGGAACTTATATCAAATCCATATTCTGCCAATAATTTTTCTGGTTTTTTAGATCCACCCGCAGCAAGAATGTTGATGTATGAGGACACGAAATCAGTTCCTTCTTTTTTATATCTTTGAAATAATGATAACGCAAGTAAATTCCCAAATGAGTATGCATAGCAGTAAAATGGTGTATGATAAAAATGAGGGATACAGATCCATTCTATTGAAAAATCTTCTGAAATAGCAACAGAATTACCAAACTGTTCTTTGAGATTTTGAAGATATGTCTTTGAAATTTCATCAATAGTTGTTCCTTTTCCAATTTGTTCGTGTGCTGCTACTTCAAAAATAGTGAAAAACGATTGACGCATAATTGTTGCATATAGATCATCGATTTTTTCTGAAAGCATAATTTTTTTCTCATCATCTGTTATTTTGTCTGATAAATTGTCATATAGTAACAACTCTGAAAAAGTAGATGCTGTCTCTGCTAATGGCAATGGTGCATCTTGAACTAAAATTGATCTATCTTGTGCTGTTTGACTGTGTACGGCATGACCTAATTCATGAGCCAATGTGAAAACATCTCTTGTTTTTCCTGTAAAGTTGACTAGGACATATGGCGTGATCTTTGGAGTTAGTGTGCTACAAAATGCACCGTCTCTTTTTCCAACTCTTATAGATGAATCAACATGTTTTTCATTGAATACTTTTTTGGCAAGCTCTTCTAATTTTGGGCTAAATCTTCTTAGTGATTCAAAAACAAGTCTGACTGATTTGTAGTATTGTTAGTTTTTTTCTTTTATGTTGGCTGCTGCTGGGGCATATAGA
>JABFSW010000109.1 GCA_013140415.1 Nitrosarchaeum sp. | reverse complement strand
ACTTGGTACAGATTCAGGATGGTAACGGTGTTACAGTCTCACTAGAATGGATTACAGGTTCACTATCTGCTGGTCAATCATTCAGCCCTGCTTTATCATGGATCACAACTGATGCTGGCGAATATACTGCCACTGCATTTGTCTGGGAATCTGTTGATAATCCAACGGCATTATCACCACCAGTAAGTACAACTATAACCGTACAGTAAGAAACTAGTTCACATTTTCCCTTTTTTTCTTTTTTTTGAATCAACACTTAACGATAGTTGTAGACAATTTTTCCAGAAGTAATATCTAGGAGATAATATCCAACTATTCTAAATTGAAATTAAAAATTTTATTCTTGTTTTTTATTTTACTCTTAATCATTCCAGTAAATGATGCCTTTTCAGAATTAGAATTACTTACCAACAATCAAGTCTACTCTGAAGGACAACCTCTCTTTGTATATGGAAAAGGACAACCCAATGAAACTTTGATAATAAGATTATTTGCTCCAGATGAAACAATTGCAAACTTTGATCAAATTATTACCACTAGTGATGGCTCTTTTAATCATGTATTGTTGACATGGCCTACACCTTCTCCTAGTTTTCCGTTTGGCACATATACTATAGAAGTAATTAGTACTGAGCAAAATGGCATCTCTCAAAAAATAGATGTAAAATTTACATCTACAACAGATCTGATTACTGTACCTGTTGAGAGACATATCAATACATCTGTTTTTGCTCCAGAAACTGCAGCAATAAACACTTCATTTAGAGTATTTGTGCAGACTACTAGCGATGGTCTCTTAATTGGGGATGATCCAAGCGATCTACTTCAAACAACACATGTCCATTTACCTTCTGGAAAAGTGGAGACACTATCAAATGCCTTTTCAACACTTCATCAAGGATTGTACTATTTAGATTACACTCCAAAAGAGGAAGGAACTTATGTTTTTCATGTAGTTTCTTTTAGCCAAGGAACAATATCTCATGGTTCTGTTGCAACTAATGTTCAAAGTCAAGATTTGGCAGGAATCTCAAATCAAATAATAAAACTAAACTCCGTCTTAGAAGAAACCTCAAATGAATTAGACACATTAAAATCAGAAATTGAAGGATTTGGCTCTTCCTTGGAGAGTGCTAGTAGTAATATCGACACAAGTGTCACTACAATATCTAATTCTGTAATAAACATTGAAGAAGCATCATCGCAGCTAAACTCACTTTTTTTTCCAATTGTAGCATCAATTGGAATAATTGTGGCACTGCAAATTGCAATACTTGCTAGAAGAAGATAGTTATAATAACACACGAATAGCAAAATTAATTGTAATGCCCAAAGCGGCTATCTTTTTTAGTATTCTTCTTGTTTCAGGAATGTTTGTAAACTCTTATGCCGTTGTAGATGGGGATCTATATCTTGAAAATAATTCCTTTCACAATGATTCTGATGATTTATTTAATTCAGATATTTTAAAAATTGATTCAGATTTTTTTAAATCAAATAATTTTAAAAGATATATTGTTTTTGGAACAGGTTCTGATGATTCAAATTTTTTAAAACAAAATTCGTTATATAGGGTTCAATCTAATGGGGGATTTTTTCATGTTGCAGTACTTCCAGAAAGCTCAATTTCAAATCTAATTTCTCAAGGATACTATGTTATAGAGGATTTCAAGTTGGATTTTCATTCCAACATTTCTAATGTAACTGATGCATCTAGAATTGGTGAAATCACAGGTTCTACATTGGCACAAACAAAATACAATGTTACTGGAAATGGTATTAACATAGCAATAGTTGATACAGGTGTAGATTTTTCAAATCTGGACATTCAGCATTCTCTAGCTAGAGACAAACATAATCATCCTATAATGCTTGATTCTGATGGACAGGGAATCATACTAACAAATTCTACTTTTTTTGCATTCATTGACAAGGATGAAATCATACGAAATCATACAAGGTCAATTCCAGAAGGGATTACCTCATCAGTATACAAAACAAAAGATGGTATTTTTCTAGATATATCTCAAGATGGGAAAGGAACACAAATTTCAATTTACAATTCATTTTTTCCACAATTTGGAAACTCTCCTATATTTAATGGAACACTAGATACTGATATTAAAATCGGCCAAGATGACCGAAATTACATCAAATCAAAAAGTGGGATTTACCATCTCGGTGTAATGTATCAGGGAGGTCTGGAAGGACCGTTAGCTAGAATTCAAGTTGTACCTGTACTTGTAGTGGATTCTTATATTGCAGGAATATACGATACTGTAATTCCTGATATGAGTACTTCTTGGGAAGATTATACTAGATTTGATTTAAAATCAGGCGAGAAGCCAAAATATGATTTTGATTTTACAGACGAAAAACCAATTGTCTTGGGAAGTGGAAAAGAATTCCTAGTTTATGATTCCAATAATGATGGTAAAGCAGATTACAGTGCAGGAACAATAGGGGCTCAAGTACTAGATGTTTATGGTGTGATTCAAAACAAACCTGCAGATGTTGATAAAACACTAAGGGCAATTAATGGAACTTTGTTGCCCGCATTTGATCCTAAAGGAGAATTTTTTGGAGTGATGACTGATTTTATGGGGCATGGAACATCTAGTGCTTCTTCTATTACATCAAAAGGTGAGCAGACATATGACATTTACAATAACACTGAGAAATTTACAATTAAAGGAGTTGCACCAGGTGCAAAAATTGTTCCAGTAAAATCATTATGGGTAGGTGATACTGTTTATGCTTGGTTATGGTTATCTGGATTTGACAATCAAGAACATAGTTGGACTTTTACCGGAAAACCAAGAGTAGATATCATTTCAAATAGTTGGGGAGTTTCAAATTTTCCATCATTTGATGCTGCACCTGGAATGGATGTTTTATCTATAATACTTGGTATACTTGCTACTCCTCATTCACTTGATGATAATTATCCTGGTGTAACAATTGTTTCAAGTGCAGGTAATTCCGGACATGGTTATGGAACAATTGGTATGCCTAATGCATCTCCGTTTGGAATTGCAGTTGGAGCTACTACAAACAATGTCTTTGTTGGTTATGGTCCATTTAAAGATCAACCAAGATTTGGCAGTACAACTTCACACTTTAATGATGTAGTAGATTTTTCAAGCAGAGGTCCTGGAATTATTGGAGATCCAAAACCTGACTTGATGAGTATTGGTGCACATGGTTTTACACCATCTAATGTTCTTAAAACTACAAAGAACTCAAAAGAGGAATCTTTTTCCTTATTTGGAGGAACTAGTATGGCAGCACCTCTAGTTTCTGGAAGTGCTGCAGTACTGATGGAAGGACTAAACAAGCAATCAAAAGAGTATGATCCATTTACAATCAAAAATATTTTGATGTCTACTGCAAAAGATCTCCAAAATGATCCATTTACTCAAGGATCTGGATTAGTAGATGTAAGTACGGCATTAAGTTTTGTAAATACTGAAGAAGGAATATTTCTAGTCCATAATAATGCATCATATAATAATATTAAAAATTTTTTAAAACCTGCACTTGAATCCATAAATTCTACATCTATAGGATTTGAGAAATTTGGGTTTCCAACAAAAATCATGCCAATGACAAGTTGGTTTGCAGGTCATTTGCTTCCAGGAGAACACAGTAAAACAACTTTTACAATTGAAAATCCAACTGATAAACCAATTCAAATATCTATCAAACCTACAACAATATCTTTAATCAAAAATACTCAGTTTGACGGCACTACAAAAGTACGTCAACAAGATTCAATGCTTAACAAATCAGATGCATTTATTCCAAATTATATCAAACTGTCTGATATCAAAGAGCACAAAGAATTAGGTGAATTTTTTGATGAAAATTTAATCCCTACTGAATCCTCTTTGTTGATATTGAATCTGAATTTTCCATTTGATAATTTTATGAATAAAACAGATGTTCTTTATGCAAACGATATGAAAATCTCTTCATTATATCTTTATGATTGGATTGATAAAAACAACGATACCAATATAGCTAATAATGAACTATCTATGATTAATAGAGCTGGATCATGGGGAACTGTTCAAGAACTTAGAATTACTGAACCCAATGAACAATTCAAGGGAACTCCACTAGTCGGCGTATATCCTATTCCAACTAGATACTCTTACTATTTAGGTGACACAAAACAAAATTCAACTTCAATGGAGTATACATTGTCTGCAAGTTATTATCAAAAAGATAAATGGTCTATTATCTGGCCCGAAGCTGAAATAATTACTGTGCCTGCTAATGATACTGCCAAAGTGGATATTTCTTTAGTTGTATCAAACGATTTGCAAACTGGTAATTACCAAGGTTTCATAACATTTGAAGGCAAAATACATACTGTCAATGCACCAGTATCTTTTGTTGTAAAAAAAGAAATTGATCAAAAAGACTCACTTGTTTTGATTCCAGGAAAACAAAGTGATGATATTCTTTTTGGTAATGGCTATGTCAAAGGCGCATTTGATATGGCAAATAGATACATGGCAGGTGATTGGCGACAGTATTATTTTGATATTAAAGATGATTCTATAAACTCTGCAGCAATAGAATTATCTTGGAAAACTGATGACACAAACTTGTCCGTATTTGTTATGGATCCTAAAGGAAAAATAGTTCAAACCAATATGCCATCAGGAGTATTTGGTCATTTTCTTGGTTGGCCCTCACTTGATTGGTTAGGTAATTCTGTTTTTAGTCAAGGTGGTGGATTTTTCCCTGTCAAAAACAAAGATAATACTTCTACTATACTTTATGTTCCAATTAATCAAACAGGAACCTATACTCTTTTAGCTCATTCTACATTGTTTGGTGGAAATTCAACTACTGAATCAATTGTACTTGCAGCTAAATTTTCTAACATTTCTTCAGAGATTCAATCAATACAGAACAATTCAAATAAAACAGAAATCATACCCAATTTCATAGAAAATGTAAATACATCTGAATTTTCTGATGAATTAATTCACAATGATTCTCAAATTACGATTCAAAATAATGCTAATGATTCCTCTTTTAACATTGGATTAACTGTTGGTATTGGAGTTGGAATTGCGATCGGAGTTGTTCTATTTTTAATTCTTAGACAAAAACCCAAGTAATTGAATAAGGTTTATAAGCAATTTGGCGAGTACGACAGCTTAATGTCTGATCAGAGGACAAAAAAGTCTGGCGCATTATCTAGAAGAGATTTTCTAAAATTAATGGGTGCTGCAGGCACTGGTCTGGCATTTGCTCCTTTTGTTCCATTTGGAAATTTTATGCCAAACCCTTCACAGGCTAATCTCGAAAGAGTTCAAGTCATTTTACCTGATGGTACTCAAGCTAATGTCAAAACATTTCCTATTAATCATTCTGAAGTAATTACATATCCTAGTACTGGAGATCCTGCACTTGATGCGGAAGCATTTCGAAAGTGGCAATTCATTAGATTGCCCCAAGAACTTGGCGGAGATAAACAAGATGTTTCATCTTTTAGAGCATACAGTATGGTTTGTCTTCATCTTTGGTGTTTATGGAAATATTGGCCTGAAGAAGGACGAAAGAGAGGTGAATGTCCGTGTCATGGAAGTATGTATGACCCTACAACTGGAACAGCATTTGCTGGACCTGCATCATTACAAGCTGCACCGTCTAACACATTAGCACAACTTAATTTTGACGTTGATGCAGATGGCTTTTTATGGGTTTTACCGCCAACTTGGGGTGTGAATGATAATGGAGTAATAGGATATGGCCGTTTCACTTCATAGACGTACTGGCGCAGTTGCCTTTTTCTACTGGCTCTGGGATGGACTAGACAGAACAATCTTTACTGCAATTAAATTTTCATTTCCTGCAAGATTTGTAAGTCCATTTGGATTTTTGGGAATGCTTACATTTGTTGTATTTGTAATACTTGGAATTTCTGGAGCTTTGCTAATGTTTTACTATCAACCAATGTTGGATAGAGCATGGGACAGTGTCCAATTCATTAATGATGAAGTTCCATTTGGTTTTCACATTAGAAATATTCATTATCATGGTTCCAACGCAATGGTACTTTTGGCAATTTTACATATGTACTATCAATACTTTAGCGGAAGATACAAAATTAGAAATGAAATTTTATGGGCTACTGGAGTTATACTTGGGACAGTTACAATTCTAGAAGCATTTACTGGTTATGATGTTATCTTTAGTGAAAGGGCAGAACTTGCAATCAGTATTGCAGCATCTCTTACCACTTCAATTCCTGTAGCTGGACCAACTATTCGTGATGCAATGTTTGGTAGCGGGTTTTCAGATTTTGTATTGAGATTTTATGCACAGCATGTATTTGTCTTACCGCTAGTAATGCTTGGATTGATGGCAGTTCACTTTCCACGATTCTTGGTATTTGATGTACCTATGGTGATGGCAATTGGAGGAGCTATTTTACTCACAGGAGGAGTATTCCCAATTGATATGGGATTCAAGTTTGAACCTACGGTACCACCCGGTGTTACTGTCCCTGAATGGTATCTTACAGGACTATACGCATTTTTGAGGACACAATATGACAAGTTTGTTACAGGGGTACTCTGGCCTGGAATATTCATAGCATCATTTTTGCTCATTCCATTTATTGACAGATACAAGAAATTCTCATGGAAAGATCGTCCAATAATTACTGCATTTGGTATTACCGGAATTGCTCAGATTATGGTTACAACATACTGGGGATTCTATATTCCATCAGATAGTAAGATTCCTCTGGTAGAGCGTTTAGTAATTGATCCAGTATTTCTTTATACCGTGATGATATTGCTAGTTCCACTAGGATTTGGATTCTCATATATGATGATCAAACTTGCAAAAGAATCTGAAAGAAAGGCTAAACTTGCCAAAGAAAAGGGTCCAAAGAAAGTGGCAACAATTAATCTCTCACAAAAATGGATTAATTGGCTAATTGTTGCACTCTTAGCATTTCAGGTATTTCTCAACATTGCAGCTTATAATGCCGCCTTGACTGGAATGAAGAATATTTCATTATTCTTTATTGGTATTATTTTGATAGTGTTTGCTGGCTTCTTCCATGTTTACAGATATGGATTGAATCAAGCAAAGAATGCACCTCCACCACCACCGATACCAGTACCAGAAGAAAAACCAAAGGAATTGATAGCACCACAATTATCTCCAAACACTAGTAAACTTTCAGAAGTACAATCACCTGATACTGTCACCAAAGAACCAAAAGAAATTGCACAACAAATTCCAGCTTCAAAAGTTCAAACAGATTTGGGAGTTGGTGCTAACAAGATTTCAGATTTTGGCTCTTCAGATCTAAAAAAACCCTAGTCTTTTAAAATTCTAAAAAAGCTTTATAAGAACTCCTTAGACCTAAAAAAATCGTTGAGTGCAATATCAAGTCATGCATATGGTATAGGAGTACTGGCAATCATTATTGGTTCATCAGTAGGAGTTGTTTATTATACATCATTTTATCTTCCGGAATCTTTGGCAAAACCACAGGTTTCTGAAGAAATCCTGGAACCAATTAAATCTACAATAATAGACATGATACCAAATTCTTCAAGTCCAGACCAACAAGATAACTTTATGCCAAAATTGGTTAACATACAATTGGGAATTGATAATCATGTTGTATGGAATAACAAAGATACTACACCACACACTGTAACACCAGATGACGAATCACTTGAAGATTCATACAGTGGAGTATTTGGTTCTCCTGGAGTTGTAAAACCTGGAGAATCATACGAATTTACATTTACAGAACCAATTACATTTTCATATCATTGTGCACCACATCCATGGATGACTGGAACTCTGGAAATTACAGAATCTAGATTCTAGATAGAATACTTTGCAAAAATTATTTTACTTTCAATTTCTTTATGTTGCTCAATAATTGATGCTCGAAATTTTATCTCATGAACTTGTTTTGGCTCAAATTGTATCAATGCTGTAAACTCTGCTTTGTTTTCAGGCATAATCTCTTTGTTAATGAATAATCTTGAAACATTTTGGGATATTTTCTTTCCATTATATGATTTGTAGATAATATGTTCATTGGAATCTAAAATCTGTGTATTAATTACAACTCCATCGTATCGTCCTGGATATGATACAACAATTATTCCTCTAATCTCGGAATTTGGGTGAATCTCTTTTGGCTCCAAGTTAAATTCAATGTCTTTCACGTAAACCACGTCTCTTAGTCAGAATAAATAATTTTGTTAAAACGGGCCGGGAGGGCTTCGATCCCTCGACCACTGGATTAGAAGTCCAGCACTCTATCCAAGCTGAGCTACCAGCCCAAGAATCTGAAAATTAATTGTCATTTTAAGGGTTTACAACCATTTTTTCTGTTAATTCTCTCTTTCCATTTTAAACAAAAATTGCTGTGCATATCCAGCATATGGTCCAAAATGCTTTACAATTTTTTCATGTAATGTGTTATAT
>JABFSW010000111.1 GCA_013140415.1 Nitrosarchaeum sp. | reverse complement strand
ATAATTCCAAAATCTACAATACCATCAACCAAAATTAATTCCTTCATTTCTACTTTCTATATTTTACTAATTGTATCAAATATAATAAAAAAAGATATTGACTATGCAATGAACTTATTTTATTCTTATTTATGGTATTTTCATTATACAATTTCTAATATTTTTTACTCATTAAATTATATGTGATCTCATATAAAATAATTTGTGAAAAAAAAGATTGAACAAATCGGTGTTCGTTTTTATCTATCCAATCCAAAAATAAGAAAATTTATGGAAACATTTCGTGATATCTTTTTTCCGATAAAATTTGGATTTTCAGGATTGGCAATCAAAACCACAAATAATCCACCATGGATTGATGAACCTGATAACAGTATTTTTAACCAAACAAGTGAAGATATACATTTTTTTAAATTCTCCTCTGTTCAATCCACTGGAATTGATAGTTATAATGTAGATCGATTATTGTGGCGTCATTGGATTGTTTCTTATTCAACTCGGCATGCCATTCAATTTACTAATCCTGATGAATTTAATTTTGTAGAATGTGGAGTTGGTGATGGAATGAGTGCATTTTATACATTAAGAGAAATTAATAACAACCAAAAAACGCTCAATAATTCAAAATTACATTTATTTGATTCTTGGGGACCAATGAAAAAAACTGATCTAATTGAAAACGAATTAGACAGTATTGGTAGATACTCTGAACTTGAATTGGATATTACAAAAAATAATTTGAAAGAATATGAAAATCAAATTGTTTATCATAAAGGTTACATACCTGAAGTCTTCCATCAATTACCAAATTTTCCCAATTCTATTATTTACATGCATATCGATCTTAATTCTACAAAACCTACAATTGCTTCATTAGAGTTTTTTTTCCCAAAATTAGTACCAGGAGGTGTGATTCTGTTTGATGATTATGGATGGAACAATCACAAAGACACTAAGCATGCAGTTGATGATTTTTTTAAAGATAAACCTGGAATCTTGATGCAGTTGCCAACATCCCAGGCAATTTATTTTAGATAAATTAAATTCTATCTTGTTTTCCTTTAATCTTTATATCCAAAAATTACTTCTGCAATCTCATTGTATTTAATCGCTTTTTGTAAGGAAATCATTCCTATTTTACTTTCAAAATCGTCATCTAACATAACTGCGATCTCTTCTGCTATGCCTTCTTTAACTTTAGGAAATGCACTTTCAACAACAATTTCTTTCCACTCTGTAGATCCTTTTGATAACCCATACAGTTTTTCTAAGGGAATTAATCTGTAAATATTTTCTTGTGTAACAACCTCCACTCCCCATCTTCCTCCACCATTCCAATTAGCATGGTATGAAAATGGAATCTTGTTTTCAGATATCCCACTTCCAACAAAAACTGAACCTGAAGGATGCCATTCTAGTTTACCGTTTTGGTATGTGGATATTTTTTCAGGCATTCCAATTAATTCAAATGCCATAGAAATAACATGCAATGAATTACTAATGCCCCATCTTTTGTATACTTCTTCTTTATACCTTCCAAATGGGATTGTATGCGTCCATTCAGTAAAATCAAATTTACATGAAATAATTCCTCCATCATTTTCAGCTAGTGATTTTAATTTATGAAAACTAGGATACATTAATCTATTATAACCAATTCTGATTTTTTGGTTTGTGATGATCGATTCTAACATCTTCAAATCTTTTTTATAAACTGAACCTGGTTTTTCAATCAAAATTCTAGATTGTTGATTCTCAATAGCAATCTTTGCTGCATTTGTTAGTGATGATATTGGTGTTGCTATGATGGTAAGATCTTTTTTTCTAATACCTGGCAAATTTATTTCATATCCACCATATATTAATTTGAAATTGGGAAAATGTTTGAATTTTTGTATGCTGTTTTCTGTATTTCCTATGATGGTTACGTCTTTGATCCCGAGATTGACTAATGCTATAACATATTCA
Source organism: Nitrosarchaeum sp. (assembly GCA_013140415.1). Lineage (GTDB taxonomy): Archaea > Thermoproteota > Nitrososphaeria > Nitrososphaerales > Nitrosopumilaceae > Nitrosarchaeum. The sequence continues at coordinate 588 of JABFSW010000111.1, read as the reverse complement.
TTTACTATTGTACCTGAACCGATAATTAGTACTGATTTATTCTGTAAATCTAGTGAATTTATTTTAATGAGTTCACTATATGACTGTCTGATCATTTTAAGTGATAGGGCACAGCCTTACATTTCTCTTTAGTATTTTTTTTAAATGCTGATTAAAAATCCTAAATAATTCTTTATGTATTTGATAAGAATCCTGAAGCGATGATAATAAACAATCGTCATTTGTGAGAATATCATTAACTATTTTTGTAGTCAAGCTACTTACATGTTCGAATTTAAATTTAAAATTTTTCATACCATTACGATTTACAGAATAAGCTTCTTCTTTTAACTCATTAATACTTGCAACTTTTTCTCCATTGTAAATCTTAACTTGATGTAATTCATTACCATAATCTGAAAATTTTAATGATATGCATGATCCATTTTTAGTGAATCCATTAATATTACCTGAAAATTCTATGAACTTATCACTTCTTTTATTTTTCAATAATTTTTTAGAAAGAAATTCTCCATCAAGTTTAATCTGATTTTCTTTTGCTAACCAACAAAATAAATCTAAATAATGTATGGCATTTGTACCTAACAC
>JABFSW010000164.1 GCA_013140415.1 Nitrosarchaeum sp. | reverse complement strand
TGCAATGTGCTCGAAAATTGGCTTGATGATTTAATAAATGTAAGTTCAGAGGGAATTTTACTTTGGAATTACAAATATAACCTTCAAAAAGTGTAAATTTTTAAAATAATACAAGAATCACAATTCGTAGCCTCTAAACGATTTTAAGTAGGCTTTCTCGGAAATCTTCATAATGATTACAGAGGCTAAGCTGGAAGAAATGATTAACCAGGCCAAGATCAGCACTAAACAAAGGAAATTCAAACAATCAATAGAAATGATAATTGTCTTCAAAGATATTGATGTAAAAAAAGGCTTTGCACTTAACGAAGTGGTCCAACTTCCAAAAACCAGTTCACCTGCTACAGTATGCATTATGGCTACTGGAGATATGGGTCAAAAAGCAAAGGAAGCAAAAGCAGATGCAGTTGTAGGATCAGAAGAATTAGATAGATTTGCAACAAACAAAAGAGCATCTAGAAAATTCATTAACAAATATGATTTCTTTTTAGCAGATACTCAAATCATGCCAGTAGTTGGTAAAGTATTAGGTCAACTTTTAGGTCCAAGAGGAAAAATGCCAACCCCAGTTCCATTTAATGCTTCAGTTGAATCATTTTTACAAAGATTTAGATCATCAATCAAAGTTAGATCAAGAGCATCACTAGCCATGTCATGCAAAATAGGAGATGAGTCAATGGAAAATGCAGACTTGGCAATTAATGCACATGCAGTATTAAGTGCAGTAGAAAAGAAATTACCAAGTGGTGAAAAGAATCTCAAAAGAGTAATCATAAAAACTACAATGGGTAAACCAGTCAAACAAATAGATGAGGTCAGAAAGAAGAATGCATGAAAATAGAACAACATATCCTAAAAGAAAAGCTCAGATGTACCAGCAATTACTTGAAATTCCAAAAAAATACAAAGTTATAGCTATCGTTAAAATAAACAAAGTTAGAGCATCACAAATTCTTCCACTAAGAAAAGCATTCAAAGGTGAAGTTGAGTTTGTATGTGCAAAAGACAAAGTTGCACAAAAAGCATTAGAAAAATTAAACATTGCAGGAATCAAAGGAATTTCAGAAGAACTCACAGGTCAGTGTCTTTTCCTGTTTACCAACATGTCACCATTTAAGCTAAATGTGTTATTGGCAAAAAATAAAATTATGATGGCAGCAAGAGGGGGAGATATTGCAAGTGTAGACATTGTGGTACCAGCAAAAAATACAGGAATTGCACCAGGACCAATGCTTACAGAATTCAAAGAAGCAGGAATTCCAACAAAGATTGATCAGGGTACAATTTGGATTCAAAAAGATACCACTCCAGTAAAGAAAGGAGAAGCAATCAATGAAAAATTAGCAGCACTTCTTGGTAAACTGGATATCAAACCAGTAGAGGCAGGAATTTCACTATATACTGCATTAGAAGAGGGCTTGAAATATTCAGCAGAAGAGATGGTTGTAGATGTTGCAAAAATAAGAAACGCATTTACTCAATTTCATCAAGAAGCAATTTCACTATCTATTGAAGCAGCATATGTTACTGCAGAGAACATTAACCAAATTCTCAGCAAAGCTGCTCAATCTGCACGTTCTGTATCTATTGAATCAGGATTCATGACAGATGAAACCAAGGAACAGATATTGCAAAAAGCCCATAGTCAAGCTAAATCTGTCTCAACTAAAGCAAAAGGTTACGCTGCATCTTAATCTAAACTTCCTTTAGCTCTAGGAAGATTCCAGTTGAATTTCATTGCAATTAATCTTAATGTGGTAGTTAGAGTTATTCCCAAAATTGTTGCAGAATATAATTCCCCTCCAAAATATAATGTAAAGTAAAACACAACAATTCCAATAAAACTTGCAGAAACATAAAACTCCTTGACAAAAACTATTGGAACTTGAGTAACAAAGACATCTCGTAGTATTCCACCACCTACTGCAGTAAGCATTCCTGCCAGCATTATTGCGAGAAAATTCAGCCCGACTAAATTATAAGCAAATGTAGCCCCAATTATTGCAAAAACTCCCAATCCAATAGCATCAAACTTCAAAAACAAATTCCAATGTTTTTTGAGATGGGAATACAAGAAAAAAATAGCAACGCCTGATAGAACAGTAATTATCACATATACAGGATCAGAAAGAGAGTTTGGGAATTGTCCCATGATAACATCTCTAATTGTACCACCAGCAACACCAGTAATTGTTGCTAATAGTAAAATTCCAACAATATCGGATTTGTGTTCAATGGCCTTAAACGCCCCAGTTACTGCAAAAGCCATTGTACCAAACAAGTCCAGAATGTAAATGAAAACCTGAGCGGGAATTGAAAAATCAACCAATTAAAATGAAAAATGAATAATTGTTAATTAACATTGATGTAAATAAAAACCAAAATTAAATTGAAAAAATAATAGTTGTCTAGCCAAATAGAGAAGAGAGACCTTCCATTGCGGCTTCTTCGCTTTTACTTGTATCAACTGGTGCTTCTTTCTTTGCTTCACCTGCTGCTGCGGCTGCCGGAGCGGCTGCTGCTACTGCCACAGGTGCGGCTTTGATTGCTTCTTCGATGTTAACATCAGCCAAAGCTGCAACTAGTGCTTTTACTTGAGCATCATTAACTGCGGCGCCAGATGCTTTAACAACTGAGCTGATGTTGGCTTCATTAACTTCTTTTTGTAGCTTGTGAAGAAGTAAAGCAGCATAAACGTATTCCATTGTATCGAGATTTTCTTAGGGCATAATATAAAACTATGGTGAAATTAGATTCTGTAAAGTTGGTAGCACGTTGATAGAAATTTTCTACTTGTCAAAAATTGGCGCTTATTGTCTATAATAGTTTGTTGAAGGAATGTTCATGTATGTTTCAAGAATATCTTTTCCTACAAAATACACTTTATCCCAATTATTTTTCAAAAACCAACATGTTTTCAATAGATTTGATTTTAGATTAGGAAGATATGGCAAATGGATTATACCTATGCTAAATTTTCCTGTGGTATATGGTATTGTGGATAACAAACATTCAGAACCACTTATCACTTTAACTTGTTCACTAGGCAAATGTGATTCTAATTCTAATTGAATATCACCCTTTAATCTTCCTATTTTGATAATATCTGATGAACTTTGATATTTTACTTTACCATTTACAGTACCGTACCAATCGTTGAATTTACTACGTTTGAATTGAATAATTTTTTGTTTCAGTAATTACTATTACTTGCATTTTGTATTAACGTTTTCCATTTGTTAGAACCTTCTACTTTGATTCCTGCCTTGTCTGCTGGCGTTTGATTATCCAAACTCATATGAGGTCTAATGTAGTTATGATAAATTAGAGTTCTACAAAAAATAAAATTCTAGTTTAGTATTTTCAGACTTCTACAAACAGAATAGAGTGTTCTTTTTAGATGCTTATCCACAAGTGTATCCATTCTATGTCTCAAAACACGTTTTGCCTCATCTCTTTCAGAACCTGGTGGTAATGACAACACATTGTTAATTAATTCTGGAAGAGATTCACGAATCCAACCATCCAACATTGCATAAACTTTTGGCGGAATTAAATCACATTTGTCCTTATCCAAATCTATAACTTCAGCATAGTTTTCATGCTCAACTCTGTAAACTAGAGCTAATACAACATTATCAGGTGTAGGATGTTCAAGAATCTCAGTAGACCTAACACCGGTTTTACCTTGAGAAATTTTGTTTTTGAGACCAACAGGAGTTACGATTACACCGTTAATGCCAACTTTTCTTCCATCAACCCCAGTTACTACACCAAAGATGAAATCATAAAATTCTCCATTTTTTTTAGTAGAGAAAACATGAACTCCTTCCCTTAATGCAGGTTTTTTTCCAAACATGATTAGAATGAATTATGTAGTGTATTTATTGGTATCAAACCAGACGTAATTATCTCCAGTTAATCCATTACAAAACTAAAACAAAATTAGCAAAATGTTTTTGAAATCAGGATTTTAATTGCCAGTGTTTTATTTTGAAAGCATCTGATTGTGTCTATTTGTAGAACTTTGACGTGTAAGGACATTTAGTGTTTTAGCTTGCCAGTAATTTTTTTTGACTTGTACTCTAAAACATATTTTTTAGATCAATAACACATGCTCATAAAAATAATTGTAATAGCCTCTATTTTGGCTCTAGGAGTGTTTATGTTCTCATCAGAAATTAATGGTCTATTTCCTAATATCTCTAGTAATGTAATTGAGCCTATGAAGGAAGATGCAAATAACTTGGGAATTAAAACAACAAAATCAATTGAAAACGGTTTGGACTCCTCAGTCAAAGTAGTGGATGAAACCAGTGATAAAATCAGCAGCCAAATAAACAGTGCAAAAGAATCTTCAAAGGATCTATTATCTGAAAAAATATCTCAAATAAACCCAGCAAAGAGCATCGACGATATATTCAAAAAACCTACTGATGAATTTGCAACTCAATCAACCACACCTACAACTCAACCAACAAACCCCCCAAATACTGATTCAAATATTGAATCCAACTATCCACATGTTGTTTATGAAAAACTTGATTTGTCGATGATTCAACAATCTAATGGAGATGTCTTGCTTCAGTATTCAGACGCTACTGGGAATACAAAAAGCACTAATGTAGTAATTAGGACTAGTGAAAAAGAAATATTTTCTGGAACTTTTTTTACTTCAAATTTTAAGACTGTGATAAATGATGTTTCTAGAACATCATATTATGTGGACATCACTGTTGATCATAAAGACTATGGTACTGTAACATCTTCCATATTCAATTCTGTAGATAGTATTGATTCTGAAATTACTGGCGAGTTTTATCAGCCATAATTTGGATTAATGTCATGAATTTTAGAAATCATACTGACGTATAATTTCTCAGTACATCTTAAATAATGATGACAGATCAATTTTTTGTGAATAGCATAATCTATGCATGTCTTTTTGGATTAATGATAATTTCAGTAAATTATTCCTTTGCACAATCTGAAACAAGCGAGCAGGTTACTTTGTCAGGAAATCTTGCAAACAATCCTGTTGCACAAGACATCTTAAAAAAAATAGAGCAGACAAAAAAGTGGATTAAAGAACTAGAAGAGAAAAACTATGAAGCACTAGAAGCTAAAAAAGAACTAGAGGCAAAAAGAGCACAGGTACTTGAAAAGCTAAATCAGGATCTCAATGAATGGGAAGCATTATGGGAATATTACTCACCAAAAAACTCTTTTTCACGATTTGTCGATAAAGTCCAAGAACCACAAGTAAAAGAAGTTTTTTGGGATCAGTTTGAATTTCACCAAATTAAAGTTGATGCAGGACGGGATGCACTCAAAAAAGTTTTAGCAAATGGCGGTTCGCTAAAAGAAGCACGTCAAGCATATCTTAAAGCAGCAGAAACAAAACGAATAGAGCTAATTGAAGCAAACAGCATCTTTAATGTAAATCATAACTTGGCATATTACAATCAGCAAATTATGTTTAATAAAGAAGGACAGTTTATTGAAACTCCAATAACTGGAGAACAACTACGAAAATACTATGAGGACTACAGAACAAACCCTGCATATCTACAAGCAAATCCTGATGATGCAATATCATGGGAGGATTTAGGAAAAACAACTCCTGATACAGAGTGTAGAAAAGGATCTGTTGTTGTGTATCGTTTTCATGCAAATGACTATGTCTGTGTTTCAATGTCAACTGCAGAAATGTGGATACGCCACGGAATGGGAGAAATCACTGGAAACTCTACATCATCTAATGTAGATTCGGTAACTCCACTAACAAAATGTGATGAAGGGTTAACAGTAGTCTATGCTTTAGAGTCTGGAAAATATTCATGTGTACTACAAGAAACTGCAGATTCATGGATAGCACAAGGTATTGCAGAATCACATGATCCGCAATCATACATTTTAGATAAAATTCAGGACAAGGATGTATCAGCGATAATTCAAGAAATAAACCAAAAACTAGAAGAATTTGATGATGACCTTGCATTAAAACAAGGAGAGTTAAAAGATGCATATGACAAAAAATATGCGGATGCATTAAAACAGTCAAAAAATGATGAAAAAAGTGCAATAAAGGATCAGAGTGAGCGTTCGGGCATGACAATAGAGGAGCTTAGCACCAAAATCATGCAAATAAGAAAAAAACATGATTCAACACAAGAGAATATCCTGCAAGAAAAGATAGCAGCTCTAAAAATACTAGATGATGTTCACAAAGAAAATGTAAAGAAATTTGCTGACACATACGAGTTTGACCCATATGTCAAGATAGTATGGAATTCCGAATTATCAAAATACGATGCAGTAAAGAAAAACTAGTTTCTGATTAAGGTTTTAGGGGTTATTATGTCCAAGTTAGATTGTATTTAATGAATTAATAATCGACAATTCTTAATATCAGACTAAGAGATGTTCATCGTTGGATAAAAAAGAAATTCTAAAGGAATTTTCATCTGACCCAGATAGATACTACAAGGTTAAATTATTTGAAGAGCAAGGATTTGTCAGAAAATCATGCTTAAAGTGCAAAAGATTCTTCTGGACTTTAGATTCTGGAAGAGAATTATGTCCAGATGATGCAGATGATACATATTCGTTTATCGGAGATCCTCCAACTGCAAAGAGATTTGATTATACACAAGCTTGGAAAGAAGTAGAATCATTTTTTGTAAAAAATGGCCACACATCAGTTTCAAGATATCCAGTTGTTTGTAGATGGCGAGATGATCTTTACTTTACAATTGCATCTATTGTAGATTTTCAAAGAATAATGGGTTCAAAAGTTGTCTTTGAATTTCCTGCAAACCCATTAGTTGTTCCGCAAACTTGTTTAAGATTCAAGGATTTGGAAAATGTCGGAGTAACTGGAAGACATTTTTCTAGTTTTTGTATGATTGGACAACACAGTATTCCAAATTCACAAGGATATTGGAAAGACAAATGTGTAGATTTAGACTTTAGGTTATTGACGAATCAATTCGGAATAAAGAAAGAAGAAGTTGTGTTTGTTGAAGATGTTTGGGCAGGTGGAGGCTCTTTTGGTTCATCATTAGAATATTTTGTCAGAGGATTAGAGATTGGTAATGCCGTATTTACTGAATTTCAAGGAGAGTTGGGAAAACATACAACACTTGATCAGAAAATTATCGATATGGGTGCAGGTCTAGAAAGATTTGCATGGATTACTATGGGAACTCCAACTGCATATGATTGCTGTTTTGGTCCAATCACAAATCACTTGTTTGAAAAAATAGGAATTGATTCAGACACTGAAATGCTTAGAAAGTATTTTACAGCAATTGCAAAAAATCTGGAGATTCATGAGGATTTAATTGATGTAAGAAGACATGCAGTAAAATCTGTAGGGCTAACACAAGATCAGATTAATCGAATAATCACACCGCTTGAAGGAATGTATTTGATTGCAGATCATCTTCGTACATTGATCTTTGCAATTACAGATGGGGCATTGCCAAGTAATGTTGGTGGAGGATACAATCTAAGAATGATGTTGAGAAGAATTAATGGAACAATGGACAGAATGAATCTCAAGCTAGACATTGATGAACTAGTGGATATGCATATTGATTATCTAAAAGATACCTATCCTGAGCTTGATGCTAAAAGACAAGACGTCAAAACTATTCTAAAATTAGAATCTGAAAGATATGTTGAATCAAAAACAAGAATGGGTAAAATGGCAGTACGTCTAAAAGAAAAAGGTAGAGCACCAACTGTTGATGAACTAATCACACTATACGAATCAGATGGAATTACGCCAGAGTATCTCAAAGAAATTGACGTAATCTCTGAAATTCCCTCATCATTTTATGCAAAATTATCGGATTTGCACCAATCAGACAAGAAAAAAGATGTGGAGCAACTTCCACTTGAAAACATTCCAGAAACTGAAATGTTATTTTACAAAGATGATCCGATGGAGTTTGAGGCCAAAGTTCTCAAAGTTTTTGATAAATCAGTAGTGCTTGATAGAACTTCATTTTATGCAAGAGGTGGAGGACAAGAGCCTGATCATGGAACCATTGCAGAAGCCAAAGTAGTTGATGTCAATAAACACGGGGGAGTAATTATTCATGAGATAGAAGGCCAGACTCCAAAAGAAGGAAGTATAGTATCATGCAAAGTTGATGTAACACGTAGAGCAAACATAACAAAAAACCACACAAGTACACACATTCTAAATTCATCAGCAAGAGGAGTATTAGGTTCGTGGATATGGCAACACTCTGCATTCAAAGAAGCAGATCATGCAAGATTAGACATTACACATCATTCATCATTAACAGATCAACAAGTGCAAGACATTGAAAATGCTGCAAACGATATTGTTGCAAAAGACATGACAGTAACTATTGAAAACTATGATAGAGGAACTGCAGAGCAAAAATATGGATTTAAAATTTATCAGGGGGGTGTAGTTCCTGTCAAATCAGTTAGAATTGTATCAATTGAAGACTTTGATGTTGAAGCATGTGGTGGAACTCATGTCAAAA
>JABFSW010000051.1 GCA_013140415.1 Nitrosarchaeum sp. | reverse complement strand
CAAGCCTGTATTATAGATAAGTCAGACATCAACGAACTTCGTAATAGAATGGATGAGATAACTATTGAAATGATCAAGATGCTTAAAACCAGAACAGATATTGCAAAAGAAATTAGAGAAATCAAAAAAAACACAGGAAAAGGAGTCACAGATGAAACTCGAGAAGACAATCTACGTGCAAAAGTGATTACATTATGTAATGAGTTAAATTTTAACGAGTCAATTGCAACAAAATTTTTAAATTTTTTACTTAATGAATCAATTAAAGTACAATCAGAGAGCAAACAAACACATCTATCAATTTTTCTTAAAGCAAAAACAATGGAACAAGAAGGTAAGAGAATTATCCACATGGAAGTTGGAGAGCCAGATTTTTTACCACCTCAAATTGTAAGAAAAGCACTTGAGGAAGTTTTTGACAAAGGATTTTTAAAATATGGTCAAGCAAAAGGTTTGACATCATTTAGAGATGCACTTGCAAAATATGCATCTAAAAAATTTGTAGTAAATGTGTCACAAGAGAACATAATAGTTAGTCCGGGTGCACGATTTTCAATTTTTGCTGCAATCACCACATTGTTAAATCCAGGTGATGAGTTAATTGTCATAGAACCAGCATGGCCTGCATACAAGGATTGTGCTTTACGTGCAGGAATTAAAGTCAGAACCATCACTACCACATTAGAAGAAAGATGGGAGCCCACAATTGAGCAGATTGAAAAAGTGATCAACACAAATACAAAAATGATCGTACTGAACTATCCAAATAATCCAACAGGAAAAATTCTACCAGAAAAATTACAAGATGAAATCGTAAATATAGCAATAAAAAACAATCTGTACATTCTTAGCGATGAGATTTATTCGCAATATGCATTTAAGAAATGGAAAAGCATACTTTGCTATAATTATGATAAAAGTATCATCACTCAGTCATTTTCAAAATCCCATGCAATGACGGGGTTTAGAATTGGATATGCCATTGCAAGCCCAAAAATTATAGACATATTATCAAAATTAGAAGCACTTTGCCTCACAAATGTTTCTGAGCCTATTCAATATATTGCCATGAAAGCATTAGAAGCAGACATATCAAATAATACTAATACAGTACAAACCAGACTAAAAGTACTGACTGAAAAGGCAAAAGAGATGAATTTGGACTTTGTGGTACCTGATGGTGCAATGTATCTTTTTGCTCGTGTTAATCAAGAGGAATTTAACGGAGTACAATTTGCAAACAATCTTTTAGAGAAAGGGTTAGCAGTGGCACCAGGGGAAGGTTTTGGAGAGTACAAGAATTTCATTAGAATATCTGCATGTCAAGACGAAAAAACACTAATGGAGGGAATGAATATACTTGGTAATATGATGAGAAATAAGATATGAAAAAGAAAATTACAATAATTGGGATAGGAGGTCAAATGGGACAGTGGTTTGCAAAATATTTTTTAGCAAATGATTTTGAGGTAACAGGTTATGATACTGAAAATAAAATTCAAGGGAAAGGAATTATTCAGTCGGATTCATTAGTAGGAGGAATTTTAAAAGCAGATTATGTTGTATTGTGCACACCTACAAGAAGAACCCCAGAGATAATCAGATTGATTGCAAAAGAAATGAAGAGGGGAACATATCTAATCGAAATATCATCGGAAAAATCTAAAGTAGTAGCATCATTATCAAAAATGCCAACAAAAATTAATCCAATATGTATTCACCCTATGTTTGGACCTGGAGCAAAATCAATCAAAGGACAAAATATAATTTCAGTTCCAGTAAAAGATGCAAAAAAAGAACTAGCGATTGCAAAAGAGCTTTTTGATGGAGCAAATTTTGTAACAATTGATGCGATTGAACATGATAAAAAAATTGCAGTGATTTTGGGGCTAACACATTTGATGAATCTTGTTTTTGCAAACATAATTTCAAAAGATGAAAAAATGTTATTAACAGAAAAAATGTCTGGAACAACTTTTAGAGTTCAAAAAATACTAGCTGAAAGTATCATGACAGAGTCCCCAGAATTAATTGAAACAATTATTGCAAATCCAGAAATCAGAAGAGTTGCAGAAGAGCTTTGGAAAGACATCGGAAGATTACTTACGGCAGTACAAGAATCAAAAACAGAAGAAGTGATAAATTATATCAAGACTTGCCAAGAAAAACTCTCTGCAAATATAAGTTTAGAAGATTCATATAAAAAATTGACAAAAATGGTAAACGCAATTGAAAAATAAGAGAAATGCGGGCTACCAAGATTGTGACATCCTTTATTCAGGATGAGCAGAAATTATTAATTCTTAGAAGAAGCAACAAAGTAAAAACCATGAAAGGTCTTTGGGCAGGAATTAGTGGGATTATAGAAAAAAATGAGCCCCCATTAACAAGAGCAAAAATTGAAATTTATGAGGAGACAGGTATTTCTGAAGACAAAATCAAATTGATAAAAAATGCAGCGAAATTAAGAATACATTCACCACAGTATGAAAATCACGAGTGGGAGATATTTCCATTTTTGTTTGAAGCAAAAAACCCAGATATCAAATTGAATTGGGAAAACTCAGAATACATGTGGATTACAATAGATGAATTAAAAAACTACAACACGGTTCCTAGTCTTGAAAAAGTATTACAAAATTTGTTGTAATTTTTCTTCTTTTTCATATTTTCGTTGTTGTGGCAACATCACATAGACACATGCACCACCACACATTGTACATGGGACATTGTTTCCAGGACGTTGGCCAGTTCTACTATGAATTCTAGCTGCTTCCTCAGGATCAATAGATAGAGCGATTTGTTTTTCCCAATCTAATGTACGTCGAGCTTCAGTCATTTCCATATCCCATTTTATTGCCTTGTCACGAATTTTTACTAAATCAGCTGCATGTGCAGCAATTCTATATGCAATCAAACCGGCTTTAACTTCTTCAGCATTGGGTAATGCAAGATGCTCAGAAGGAGTAAGATAGCACAGTAAATCTACACCTTCACTTGCAGATACAGCCGCACCAATGGCACTTGCTATATGATCATGCCCAGATGCAATGTCAGTTACCAAAGGACCCAAAACGTAGTAAGGCACATCACCAATTAATGATTTGGCCAATCTAACATTAGCAGCTACTTCGTTTAATGGAACATGTCCCGGACCTTCCACCATTACTTGGATATCTTGTTCATGAGCACGTTTGGTTAATTGTGCCACATTGATCATTTCTTGAACCTGAAGTTCATCATGAGAATCAAGTATAGAACCAGGTCGTAATGCATCACCTAAACTAAATGTGACGTCATATTTTTTGGCAATCTCAATAAGATAATCATAGTGTGTCAGATAGGGATTTTCTTTATCATGTCTTAACATCCATGCAGCGGTAATTGTTCCACCTTTACTTACAACACCGCCATATCTTTTGACTTTTAGAATTCTTTTTGCAATGTCTTTTGTAATTCCACAATGAATCGTGGTGTAATCAACACCGTCTTTTGCATTGTTTTCAAATGCATTTAAAAAATCATCCTCAGTTAGATTTAAAGGATTTTTATGAACTTCCACACCATAATTGTACGCTTCATAGATAGGTACAGTTCCAAATGTTATTGGAGCAACTTCTAGCAAAGCTTGTCGTATTTTTCTAACATCACCACCGTCGCTTAAATCCATCATTGTGTCTGCATGATATTTTACCGCTACCTTTGCTTTTTCAATCTCTTCTTCCAAGTTTACATTAAGTGTAGAAGTACCAATGTTAACATTGACTTTTGTTTTAAGACCTTTACCAATTCCCACATTGTGAATTTTTTGAGGTCTAACATTATTGCTAGGAATAATAATTGAGCCACTTGCAATTTTAGGAATTAACCATTCTAATGTGACATCTTCATCTTTTGCCACTCTTTTCATTTCCTCAGTAGCAACACCTCTTCGTGCTGCACTCATTTGAGTACCCATGAAATAATCTATGTTTTTGCCTGATTTAAACAATCATGAAAAACACAGAAACATTGCGAATATACGCTCAAAATTAAGAAGAATTTGTTTGATTTTATCTATCTTTGAATTAATTCTATCTAAAACTAAAGATATGTATTTTCTGAGATCTGATTTTCTTTTAAAATTATACGTAATGCATATTTTCTATTTAGATGAGCTCCAAGTTTCTGTAATGCTGTAATTAACAGAAGATTCAGAGATAAAATATTTTTTACCGCACTTGAAGCATTGCCAAAGAAAGACGTTATTGATTTTCTTTTGATATTGCATAGGTAACAAACATGCAGTACACAATAGCTCATCAGGAATATCATTTACCAGAGGAATTTTCTTTTTATTCAAATTAATAAATAAAAATGATTTCAGATCTATAAATGCTCTATTATCATAAAATAAATCAAATCAAAAAAATAGTTTTAGAGAGATATGAAAACAGAAAAAAACAAAAATTACAATAAAAAGGAAAAATAGATTAGGACTAGTTTTGAAAATATAGTATGAATTTACTTTCGATAGGAGGCTCTGATCCATCGTCAGGAGCAGGCATACAAAGCGATATCAAAACATTTGATTCTCTAAATGCACATGGGTTAACAGTGATCACTGCAATAACGGGTCAAAACACTTCTAGTTTTGGGATGATTGAACCAGTATCACAAAAAATATTGAAAAACCAACTGGACTCGGTAATTTCAGATTTTAAAATCGATGGAATTAAAATCGGAATGGTATACAATTCAGAAATAATAAAAACAATTTACAGAGAATTAAGAAATATAAAAATTCCAATCATACTAGACCCAATAATAAAATCCACCACAGGGGGCTTACTTATTGAAAAAATAGCCATCAAAGATTTTAAAAAATTTCTAATTCCATTGGCCACAGTAATTACACCAAATAAATTTGAGGCAGAATATTTATCAGAAATCAAAATTGGCTCAAAAAAATCACTTCAAAAAGCAGCTAAAAAAATTCAAGATATGGGTGCAAAAAATATTGTAATTACAGGATTAGAAACAAATGGACAAATTTCAGATTTCATATTAGAGGAAAAAAGTCAGTACACCATATCAGGTAAAAAAATTCCAAAAATCAATCATGGAAGTGGATGTAATTACTCATCATCATTGCTATTTTCGCTGGTAAATGGAACATCGCTAAAAGAAGCAGTAAAATTTTCAAAACAATTTACATATGATTCAATTAAAAATGCCAAGAATATAGGATATGGAATAGACATCACACAGATAAAAAACAAAGATACCATTCACACAGAACTAAACCATGCAATTAACAAGTTTGTGGGAATTAAAAATATTTACAAAAGTATTCCTGAATGTCAAACAAATTTTGTATTTTCAAAAAAAGAACCAAAATCAATTAAAGACATTCTAGGAGTTTCAGGTAGAATAGTAAAAACTGGAAATACAGTCACAGTTGCAGGAGATTTGTCTTATGGGGGATCAAAACATGTTGCAACGGCGTTAATTACAATAAATAAAAAATTTCCAGATGTACGTTCAGCGATTAATCTAAAATACAATAAAGAAACTATATCAAAATTAAGAAAAGAAAGATTACTTGTTTCTAGTTACGATAGAACCACAGAGCCCAAAAATGTTAAAACCAAAGAGGGATCTTCAATTGAATGGGGAATAAAATACGCAATAAAAAATTTGAAAGAACCGCCAGATGTTATTTATCACAAAGGAGATTTTGGAAAAGAACCAATGGTAATAATTTTTGCCAGAACACCTGCATTAATTATTGAAAAAATTTCAAAATTATTTAGTTAATTTTAAAGTATAATAGAAATCTATACTTGAACATAAATAGTCATATCCCAAATAGAAACTCGTGAAAGCAGTAATTTTAGCAGGTGGATTAGGCACAAGATTGCAGCCATATACAACATTTCTTCCAAAGCCAATGTTACCACTAGGAGAGAAACCGATTTTGGAGCATCTAATTGATTGGACAAGAAAAAACGGTGTAAAATCAGTTGTACTATGTGTCAGTTATCTAAGGAAAACAATTGAAGATTATTTTGAAGACGGTAAGCGATTTGGTGTGAGTATAGAGTATGCAGTTTCCAACAGACCACTAGCTACAGCGGGTCAACTTAAAACAGCAGAGAAATTCATCGATGATACTTTTGTTTGTATGTATGGGGATTCCATATTTGATTTTAATTTACGAAATATGATAAATCAACATAAGAAGAAAAAGTCATTTGTTACAATGAGTTTGTATGAATACAAAACAAATTTACCATACGGAGTCATCGAAACCACTAAAACAGATAAGGTAATTGCTTGGAATGAAAAACCAGAAATCAAGGCAAATATCAACATGGGTTGCTATGTAATGGAGCCAGGAATAATGGATATGATTCCAAAAAATATACCGTATGGAATGGATGATGTAATTAAAAAAGCAATGGCAAAAAAGAAACTAGTTAGCAGTATTGTTTCCAAAAAAGGATTTCTTGATATTGGGAACAAAACATCGTATAAAAAGGCAAATCAAGAGTATCTTCAAAAACTAGGAAACATATGATAAGAAAAAATGAGTGACATAACAGTTAGAAAATTACAAAAAGAAGATCTTTGGAATGGATTTTTACAGACATTAGATTCACTTCGTCAAGCAAGTAACATAGATAAGAAAACTGCAGAAAAAATATTTGATAAAATAAATTCAAACCCAGATCACATTGTTGCAGTGGCAGTAATAGAAGGGAAGATAGTGGGATCAACTACACTTCTAATAGAAACTAAGTTTATTCATAATGGAGGCAAGGTTGGCCACATAGAAGATGTGGTAGTAGATAAAAAATATCAAAGAAAAGGGATAGGCGAAAAAATTATCACATATCTTTTAAGATATGCAAAAGACCAAGGATGTTACAAGACTATTTTAGATTGTACAGATGAGGTAAAGCCATTTTATGAAAAATTAGGCTTTAAACATAATGCAAATGCATTAAGATTTGATCATATCTAAAAATATTCTTTTTTCGGACGTTTTTTGTTTGTTTTTATTAGAATAATTCCAACCATCATCACAGGAATAGAAATGCCCATGAAAAGGGGAGGGGTGATAACTACAGAATCTACCACATAGGAATCAACTAATTTATCTAAAAGAGCATAACAATATGCCATTCCAATTAACAAAATTATTCCACCACCTAGTATCATAGTACCAATTTGTTTAGAACCATAACGTTTTGATAGAATAAACGAAAGTCCAGCTAGAATAGATGCAGGAGCTACTCCAATAGAAATGAACTGAAGAATTTTTGGACTTGGTTCAAATGCTACACCAAATTCTAAATTAGCAGAAATGTCAGTCATAAAATGATAAATTGAAATCATTTCTCCAACAAACATTGCAAACAATCCAATACTTGCAATTGCAGCCCATTTTTCTAGTGACATAATACTAACAAAATTAGTTGATAATTAAACTATTCAAACAATGCCAACCAGATTAGCTAATTCTTTTCTGCAAGACGCACCAAGCTTTTCTGCTGCCTGTTCTGGAGACAAATCATTAAGGAAAATACCATAACCGCGCTCAAGACCAGACCAAGGTTTGGTTATTGGATAAATCTCAATATGCCAATGAATTTGTCTGCTGTTTTTCTTTTCAGGAGATAAATGAAATACCATATTGTATGAAACGTCTTTAACTGTTTTTGACAATCCACCAAGTGTAGCTCGTAAAATAAGCGATAAATCATTGATTTCTTTTTGAGTAATTTTAGAAAAACTAGTTGTGTGTTTTTTTGGAGAGATACAGAATTCATATGGATATGATGGTGCCCAAGGACAAAATGCAATGAATCCTTCGGTTTGAAGAACTTGTCTGGGACCGCCCATTTCTTCATTAACAATTTGACACATTGGACATACACCTTTTTCATTAAGAATTTTGTAAGATGCCTCTGCCTCTTCTTCAATAATTGGTGGAATGGTTGAAAATGTCAAGACATTCAGATGAGGATGCGGATTTTGACTACCAGCAGATTCGCCCTGATCAGCATAAATTGAAACATATGTTACGCCCTTTTGAGTATAGAGCCATCGTAATCTGTCTTGAACAACTACAAGTATGTTTGACCATTGCTCAGCATCGATAGTAGCTAGAGTGTCTTTTTCTTTAGGGGAAGCAACTACAATATAATGATAACCATAAGCTGGTTCACTATAATGTGGTCTATCACTGTAGGAGTTTTCAGTATCAATTGAAACTATAGGATTCTTATTTTCAAAAACTCTAATTGACCAACCTTCAACATATTCATCCTCACTGTCTTGAAGACGTTGCAACATGCCATCTTTTGCAACTAGTGAAAGAACGGATGGATTTGTCATGGATTCGTTTCCAGGAGCAAATGGAGATTTTTTTGGATCAATGACTTTGTCATCTTTTTTAGAGACAATCATAAAACGCTCAGAAACATAATCTTTGCGCATGTCCCCCATAATTCATACATGAAGTTTAAGTATGTTAAAACGTTTTCCAATACACTGAAAAAGAAAAAAGTAGAACCGAAATAAAATTTTATTTTAATAAAATACAATAA
>JABFSW010000200.1 GCA_013140415.1 Nitrosarchaeum sp. | reverse complement strand
CGCATATGGTCTTGCAAAGATGTATTCAGATGTATGCTCTAACATAGTAGTAGATACAAAAGATAGATTACTTGTAAAGAAAATTCAAAGTCTAGATATGAAAGTATATGAAACAAAAATTACCATGAACAATAAACTAGCTGAAGACGCATTAGCAAATTTTATTTTAAAACAAATACACGTATAATTTGAAAATTGCAGCTATTGTTCCTGTAAAGACTTTCTCTCTAGCAAAAACACGTTTGGGTTTATCATCGCAACAAAAAGAAGATTTATGCAAAATTATGTTAGAAGAGATATTACACACATTATCAATTTCACCACAAATTGAAAAAACAGTAATTGTAACAAAAGAAGAAAAAGCAATTGAACTAGGCAAAAAATACAATGCCATAATTATCCCAGATAAGGAGGAAAAAAGCGTAAACAACGCAGTGGCTTTAGCTGACAAATATCTGTTAGAAAATAAATTTGATGCATCAATTGTTTTCCCACAAGACATACCATTTATCAAAACTCAAGATATTGATTTTATGTTAAACTACAAAGTACCCCCGAATTTTGTAATAGTAGTGCCCTCCAGAAGATTTGATGGTACAAATGCACTTGTAAGAATGCCAATAGATTTGATGGCAACGCATTATGATGAAGACAGTTATAAAATTCACATGAACACTGCAAAAGAATTCACTAGAAACGTAGCACTTGTTTTTGTAAAAAGGATAATGTTGGATGTAGATAACATGGATGATCTGAAATTTCTCCTAGAACAAAATGAGAAGCCAGAGATTGCAGCTAAAATTAAAAATATTTTAGATACAAAATAAGCAAAACATGCCAAGTTTTCGATAAAGTAGTTGATCGTAGGTAAAGATCACCATCAGATTTATAAGAAATGAATCAGCAATGGTTATATATTATTCATAAAAGGTTTTGAAAGGAAAAAATATGGTTAAAAATGTAAATCCAAAAGACAGATGCCCAAGATGTGGACAGGGCACACTAGTCACAGATGCAACAACAGGCGAGAATTTTTGCGGAAAATGTGGCTTTGTAATTACTGATAAAGTTGATGAGTCAGGTCCAGAATGGAGATCATTTTCTAATGAAGGTGAAAACAAAAGCAGGGCAGGAGTGCCAACTTCATTGGCAATGCATGACATGGGATTGGCAACTGTGATCAATCCTCAAAACAGAGATGCAACAGGCAAACCACTTACATCTGCCATGAAAAGCACTATTGAAAGACTGAGAACATGGGACAGCAGAAGTCAAGTTCACGAGCCTGTGGATAGAAACTTTAGACAAGCATTTAGCGAACTAGACAGATTAAAAGACAAATTAGCAGTAGGCGATGCAGTTATTGAAAAAGCGGCGTACATTTATCGTAAAGCGTTGGAGAAAGGGCTTGTAAGAGGACGTTCAATTTCAGCATTAATTGCATCTGCACTTTATGCTGCATGCAGAGACACAGAAACTCCTAGAACACTAAAAGACATAGGACAAGCAAGTAACATAAAGCGAAAAGACATTGCAAGATGCTACAGATTATTATTAAGAGAACTTAATTTGAAAATGCCAGTAGTAGATCCTGTAAAATGCATATCAAGAATTGCAAGTAAGGCAGGATTGTCTGAAAAGACAAAAAGGGCAGCCACAAAAATACTACAAACTGCAGAAGAGCAAAAAATATCGGCAGGTAAAGACCCAATGGGATTAGCTGCTGCAGCACTTTATGTTGCATGTGTTACAAATGGCGAAAATAAAACTCAAAGAGATGTTGCAGAAGCAGCTGGAGTAACAGAAGTTACAATAAGAAACAGATACAAAGGCTTGAAACTTGCACTAAATCTTTAAGTTAATTTATCACAAATTAAATTTCAAATAACATATTATTCAATTTTTAATTTTTGTTCTTTTTTTGAATTAAAATAAGTAATCAACAATACAGAAATTGAAAATATACCAGATATTAAAAACAATATTTCCATTGTATTTATTAGAGGATGTGAAAATGCCGCCTCAATAGTTATCTCATTAATCTGAGATACAAAATTTGCATATGAAAATATAAAATAATTTGTTCCCCAATGAACAAGAATTGCAGGTATAAGACCAAATCTAAAATATAGCCAACCAAGTATAATTCCACTTGCAGTGGCTTGTGCAAATTTTCCTTCACTCCACGGCTCACCAGTCATAATATGAGCCAGTCCAAAAAATATACCAACTAAAACTATCAAAAATAGAATTTTTCTAAAATCATAGATATGTAAATTACTATTTGGATTCCAAAGGGATTTGAAAAAATGTTTTATAGATAATTTGTGCGAATAAAACACAAAAAGTGGCAATCCTATGAGAATTACTCTAAATCCAAGCTCTTCAACAATAGGGGATAGGCTCACATACAAAAACTGAGTCAAGTCATTATCGACTGGTGGAGGAATAGTGACTATACCAAATCCCTGTTGAATAAAATCAATAATTATAGATATCAGAATTAGAATTGAAAACCATTTTGTTATTGCAATCATATAGTTTGATTTTGTTTCTAATTTTTCATTACTGAGATGTGTAGACAATG
>JABFSW010000081.1 GCA_013140415.1 Nitrosarchaeum sp. | reverse complement strand
TTTTATCATAAATCCACATGCAAGCATTAAGGTAAAGCAGATCATTTGCTAGAGGTGTTTCTAGATTAGTATTAGCAGGTCTAAACAAAATAATGGAATCATCTACCATCATATCTACCTGTCCTCTTAATTTGATATCGTCAATTGCAAATTCTTTTGGGTTACTACCGTATTGTAATTTTCGAAGCATACCAGAAAGAAGATCATTGAAACCTCTCCTTTCAACTTCTTTGGAATCTACTCTGTCATAATATGAGCGTCTTAGACATTGAACCACTTCTTTGAGATGAATAGTTTTGATGTCCTTTGCATCAACTTCAATTTCTAATTCTCTTCCAATAGAGTCTACTGCATTTTTTACTATACTTCGAAAATCTCTATCGCCCATCATGATAAATCACTTAATAATCCATCCTTATAGACTAACTCATAATCCTAATCAGAAATTTTGAAATTTTACTTGAAAATACTAATATGACAAAATGAACTCCAAAACCTACAATTGCACCTATTATGAGATTTCCTGTTAGAAAATAGATTCCAAGAAATAATCCCAATGGAGGCAATGATAGAATCATAGCCAAAAATGTACTAATCCAAATTGTCTTAGTCACAATCTCTGTAGAAATTTTAGTTTTTTTCTTTGGAAATCTGATCATTTTTAGAATTTTATTCTTCTTCCAGAATTAACTTTGACATGGTGATTTCCGTTGGTATTTTTTGTTCAACTGCAAATGCAATGGCTGCCAAATTTCTGACTTCAAATGAAGTTAATTTAGTAATCCCTACAATTGTTGCAAAGCTAAACATTTTCGTAAAAGATCTTAATGCTGTTTGGTAAATTGCCATTTCAAAGGCTCTTTCAAATTCAGCAATTGCATCTAATTCATTTTCAGTCTGAGGGATCAAACTTTTGTATTTTGTATTGGACAATTCATTGAATGCATCTCTTATTGTTGGAGCTACTATCATTTTTCCAAGTAGATCTTTAGCAGTTGGAGTTTGAGAAACAATCAAGTCTTGAATTTGGTCTTCCTGCAATCCCCAAAATTTTCCTCTAATTACACTTAGAATATTGTAAAAATCGACATCCATTCCAACCACTTTGGTTGCATCATTATCTGCATAACTTTTCATTGAACTAGCTAAATGTTGATATAAAATTTTATCAAAATATGTATCAAAAATTTGTAGATTTTTTTTATCATTGTATAATGCTACTGCCTTTACAATTTCCTCACTAAACTCTACTGAACTCAAGCTGGCAACTGCTTCTTCAAGATCTTTTGCAACTAATGCCTTGATGACAATATCTCTTTGTTTGATTAATTCCTCAGCATGAAGATTTATGTGAGTTTCAATTTCTTCTTGGGACTTTCCTAACACTTTTCCTTTCAGAATTGTTTTCAAATTAGAAACAATGAATTTCATATAATATGCGTCTAAAACACCAGAATTACCTACTGATTTTGCAATGGAATAATGTGTATCTGCCAGATGACTTCTTAGAGCCGATTCAATACCTTGCGATGTATATGGTTTTTGTACCTCTACTATAGAATCACCATAAATTGTATTTTTGATCCTAGTCATTAATTCATCAAGATCTCTTGATTCTGCCAGTGTTTGGAAATCAGATCTTTTTAATAATTTACCTCGTTTACTATATGATTTTACAGAGGCATAGACATTTTTTGATCCACCCATTTAGATAAATCTCAGCAGATAACTGATTTTAATGTTTGGCGTTCTCTTCTAAAAACATGATATTTTAAGTAATTTCATTGAGAAATCTAATTGCTTCTTCTTTATCTTGCTTTGATAGTTTCAAAAAAGCCTCCAAAATTTCCTTTTGAATTATTAAAGACTCGTCAGAAATATCCTTTAGTTTTGAGAGATCAAATGGAAGTAAATCTTTGATTTTATTATCACAAAATGCCTTGACATATTTTTGAAAAATTGAATATGTAAAATTTGGACTAGCATCTGATAGACTTTTAATGATTCTTTCATACTCTTTTTCCTTTGGATCTGATTGTGAAAAAATCTTTTCTAATAACTTTCCTCTATCTTTGATCTCACTTATGGATAACGCAACAAGTACTCCTTTTTTTGTTAGATGATAATATGGAATTCCCTTTTCTTGAAGTGCTTTTGGACCACGTTTTAGAGGTAATCTTCCAGCTTCTTCAGCAATTTCTAAAGGAATCAAAATTTCATCTAGATCTCGAAAAATCCCAGAATAGATATTTTTCCAGGCAATGCCATGTCTCTTTGCAATAGTTTGAGAAATCCCGGTTCTTGTTCTTTCTGTTGGATTAGCGTTACTAGCCAATATTGTGATAATTGCTCGTTGTCTATTAGCTTCTCCTGTAAGTTCTCCTTTTATCTTAAATGTATCAAAAATGGAGAGTTTTGTATTTGATCCCATTTTATTTAATCACCACATGACATTATTTTCATTTTCTATGATAATATCAGAATAACCTAAAATATAATAATTTACATTTTTACCAATTTTTGTATCTTTAACCCTTAAATAATTTCCAACTTCGATTAATTTAATGAATTCTAGGAACCACAAGTATGCTCTATTACTTGTGGCC
>JABFSW010000082.1 GCA_013140415.1 Nitrosarchaeum sp. | reverse complement strand
CTGTATGCTACTCGAGAACAAGTTTCTGACATCAAATACAGACTAAATCAAAAAGAGAAGACACGCGAAGATAAACAGGATGATTATCTGGAATGGTGGCAAAAAAGCAAGAAAGACAAAGAATTAGACTAGAGTTGTTATTTTATGGTAAAAAAGACAGACGGAGAAAAACCAGATAAGAAAGAAAAAAAGTCATCTAAAAAAGATGATATTCCAGATTGGGTTTCTGATGAAATTCAAAATGCAAAGTTTGAGAAACCAGAAGAGCAAAAAAGAGCTGGATATATTCTTGAAATTTATGATTCAGACAATAAAATTGATGCTCAAGTATATGATCCGATTGAAGATGGCAGACATATAGTTACATTTGATTTGTCAAAAAAAGTTAAAACTTCAGATTTAGAAAAAGGTGTAGTCTATGAATTTATTTTTGATCAACACAAAGCACCATTAAGTAAAAAGGTAACAGAGTATCTTCAAAAAGAAAAAGAGATTGATATGAATGCAATATACCAATTTGAATTAAAAAAAATGGAGTTACTTGATGTAGGGTCTAGTGCATCTACTGATGAAGAGTTGGAAGAATAAAGCTAGTTTTTTGTTTTAGAGGTTAATTGTTTTTTAAAAGCTATACCCAAAATAGGATTAATTAAATATGGAAATGTATTTTTCATCCATACAGCACCACGAACTACCGAAGGAACTATAATTTCTAATCGTGGAGAATTTGCAGCTCTTAAGATTGCTTTTACGACTGTTTTATCACTAAGAGATAGTGGCGAATATTTTGGCATTTTTTTAAAAGAAGGATGATCAAAAAAGTTAGTTCGAACCATTATTGGACTTACAACTGTTATTCCAATACCAGTTCCTTTAAGCTCGTGTTTTAGACCTTCTGAAAAACCCAACATTGCAAACTTTGATGCACAGTAAGATGCAATTCCAGGTAAACCAAAACTTGCTGCCACAGAAGCCACATTAACAATATGTCCAGATTTTTTTTGTATCATTGATGGAAGAAAATTTTTGATACAGTAAATCATACCAAAATAATTTGTTGCCATCTGTGATTCAATTTCTTCAGTTGTTAAATCAAAAACAGAACCATAAATTGCAAATCCAGCGTTATTTACTAAAATATCAATAGAACTATATTGTTCTAAAACAAGTTTTGACATTTTCTCTACTTGTAATTTATCAGAGATATCACATTCACAAATTAGAGTGGAGATATTGAATTTTTTTAGATCATCAGCTATTTGTTCTAATTTTTGTTTTCTTCGCGCAACTAAAATCACATTGGAGCCTTTTTTGGCAAATTGGATAGCAGCTTCTTTACCTATTCCAGATGAAGCGCCTGTGATTAGTACAATTTTATCTTTGAAATCCATAAATCAAAAAATTCGTTAAAAGATAAAGTGGTTTCTATAATTTTTCCTTCTTTGGAATTTTACTCAAGGCTAATTTTACCAGTAAAAGCCAAGTTATCATAATAGGTACATAGTAAGTAGCAATTCTCCAACCAATTACTGCATCCCAGGCAACTGTTCCTTGAGGGACAGTAAGATTGAATGGATCCAAGTTATTCAGATATGCAATAATACCAAACTCTGCTAATCCAGAACCACCTATTGTAATTGGTAGATTTCCAATTGCATTTGCACCCATTACAGCCATGATTGAATCAAAAATACTAATCACGTATCCTGTTCCCATTGCAATTATCATAAATGATATTCCATAAAATGACCAAGATGCAAGTGAGAAGAGAAAAGAGATTGCAAAAACTTTTTTTGATTCTGTTGTTTTAAGATTTTGTCTACTCATTGTACAAACTTCTTCCATCCAAGAGTTAGTCTGCTCAATGTATTTTTCTCCTTTTTCTTTAGCAAATTGCTTAGTTAAACTAACAAAGATCCTTGGAACTTGAAAAGTTCTCTTAGATGATAAAAAGAACAGAACCATCCATAATGAAGTTACAGTAATGCTAATTCCTAAAATTATAGCACCTACAACATATGCTCCATTCATCAATGCAAAAATGCCAGCCATAATAGACAACAAACCTCCCGCAAAAACTTCAGTGACTATATCCATTATTGCAATCCAAGTAGATTTTGAAGGTGGAACTCCTTTTTTATGCAAATAGTAAATTACAACAAATTCTGCACCTACAAACATAGGAGTGGTAAATTTGATAAATTCACTTCCAATTCTAACACCACATAACTTCCAAAAAGAATCAAATTTTCCAAGATATTTGTGTGCAATGTATGCAAATTTTATTCCTTGAAGACCTAGTTTTATCATAATGGTAATTACAGCTGCTACAAATGGAAGAAACCCAATTGCCAATACATCTTCAAATTTTATATCAAATTGAATCGCTATAATGAAAATAGGAATAAAAGTTGCCGGAATAGCAATAATTCTCCAGTTCATCGATAATTTTTTTTTAGATTCAAATATGAAAGTTGACCAAATTTCAGTAACAATATCTCATTCCTGTATCTAGGCACAAATTGTAAAAAACTCTAAGAAATTAGCTAGTTAGTTGACATGTTTTTTGAATTTCTTGTTTGACTTTAGCAAATAATGAATCCAAAAG
>JABFSW010000119.1 GCA_013140415.1 Nitrosarchaeum sp. | reverse complement strand
CTCATATGGAAATTATTTTTTTTGATTAAGAAACATGTTAATTCTTAATTATAGTAAATATGTTATTGCTTTTTTCATAGAATTTTCTACATGGGTTAATGTGCAATTGTAATTTTTATTGCATAGATCTAATATGAAAATACAATTGCTAGGCTTCAAGTCCAATCTTCTTGATCATTTTAAAATCTTTTTCAGAATCATTTCCACCCATTGTGAGATAACCTGATGTGATTATGCCATTTGCTCCGCTTTGCAATAACTCTTCACCTGAATCATCAAGGTTTGTTTCTCTCCCGCCTGAAATTTTTATCACAGATTCTGGTAAAAGAAATCTGATCACTGAAAATATTCTTACAATCTCAGAATTTGCTATTTTTGTTTGTAATTCTAATGGAGTTCCAGGAATTGGAACCAGTATGTTTATGGTAACCTCTTCAGGATAGAGTGCAGCTAATTCCAGTGCTAATTCCATTCTTTGTTTTCTTGTTTCTCCTAATCCAATAATTCCACCAGTGCACAGTTCTAATCCTGCATCACGTGCAATTTGTAATGTTTTTAATCTGTCATCATACGTATGTGTAGTACAAATCTCTGAAAATTTTGATTTTGAAGTTTCTAAATTATGATTATACCTTTTCACATTGAGTTCTTTGAGTTTTTTTGCTTGTTCTGATGTAAGAAATCCTAGACTACACTCTACATTAATCCCTACTTTATTGTTAATTTCTCTGATGATATTGCAAACTTTGTCAAAGTCTTTAGAAGATGGCTCTTTCCATGCTGCAACAAGACAGTATGATTCTGCTCCTTCTTTTTTTGCTTTGCTTGCTTTAACCACTACTTCTTCTGCCGTTGGTAATTGATATGTTTCAATTCCAGTGTCAAAAAATGCAGATTGACCACAGAATGAACAATCTTCACTACAAGCATTCTTTTTAATATTGTTTAATTGTTCTACATCTACTTTATTTCCATTAAAATCTCTAGTGATTTGATTTGCCGCTCTGGCTAATTCTTTGATGTTTTCATCTGATATGTTAAACAGTTTTTCAACATCATCACTTGATATTCCAATTCCTGAAAATACTTTTTCTTGACATTCTTTGATAAATTCCAACATGTCACTCATGATATTTTGCCTAAAATTCCATTAAAAAAGATTAGTGACATGAAAATCATCGTTTATGCGTCTAATTCATACTTTGTAAAACTCTTCATTTACTGCTTTTATCCTAAAAGTTGACTCAAGAATGGAATAATCCAATACGATTTGTAATTGATTAACATCTATACTATTTGATTTTGTGCTGATTTGATGGTGGCTATTGTTTTATTTAATAGTAAATCTAACTCTTCTTCAGATATTGCTAATGGTGGTACAATCATGACAATATTGCCTAATGTGCGAAGGTAAATACCATGTTTTTTTCCTTCTTCGAAGAAAATTTTGTTTATTGATTTTTTAGGATTGATTGGTGTTTTTTTCTTTTTATCTTTGACCATCTCTATTCCCATAAGCATTCCCTTGTGTCTAATGTCTCCTACCGTCTCTATTTCTGTTATTTTATCATAATATTTTTCAAAAATTTTTGATGTTTTTTGAATTTTTTTGATCAAATTATTTTTTTGATATAATTCTAGATTTTTATTTGCAATTGCAGCAGATATTGGGTTTCCAGTAAACGTATGCCCATGAAAGAGATGCTTCAAATCATTAAATTCACCTAAAAATGAATCATAAATTTTTTTATTTGTCAAAGTTGCAGCCATAGTCAAATATCCCCCAGTTAACATTTTTCCATATGCTACAATATCTGGAATACTTTTTTGTTCTGTATATTGTATCATAGAACCTAAACGCCCAAAACCTGTTGCTATTTCATCTAATACTAGCAACACGTTGTATTTTTTACATAGTTTGCTTATTTTTCTTTGAAATCCTTTTGGAAATATGTTTACTCCTCCTGCAACTTGTGCTCCACTTTCCATAATAAATGCTGCAATTTTATCATCTTTGGAAAATTGTTTTTCAATTTTATCTATGCAAAAATTCTGATAATCAAAATAACTGTATCCCTTAGGAATTCTATACTTGTTTGGTACTGGAGTTTGTATTGTCGGGAATAACTGTTTTTTAAATTTACCAAAAAATTCTGGAACATAACCTACAGCCATCGCACCGAATGTATCGCCATGATAACCATTTTCTAATGCTGCAATCTTTGTTTTCTTTCCCTCTCCAATGTTATTCCAATATTGCAATGCTAATTTGAATGCAATTTCCATTGCAGAAGAACCATTATCTGAATAAAACACTTTGTGCATTCCAGGTGATATTTTTACCAGGCTCTCTGCTAGTTTTTCTGCAGGTTGATTTGTTAAATTAAACATAGAGGAGTGTTGGAGTTTCTTACTTTGTGTTGTAATTGCATTGACTAATTCAGGTTTGGAATGACCCCACACATTACACCACATTGATGCAACTCCATCCAAAAGACTATTCCCATCAGAATCTATGAGCCACATTCCTTTGGCCTTGACAATCTCATTAAATGAGTCCCATTCTCTCATCTGTGTATTTGGGTGCCAAACAAAACTCTTCTTTTTCAAACGATCTTTGTAATAC
>JABFSW010000196.1 GCA_013140415.1 Nitrosarchaeum sp. | reverse complement strand
AACAACATCAGTAATACCATAATTTAACCAGATTTCAGGCATGATTAATACACAATACAAACCAAAATAAATCCAGTGTAGTTAATTTAGATATGGAATTTGTAAAAGAGTTTGCAACCTTTTTGCATCAAAAGGGGATAATAAAATTTGGAGATTTTACACTGGCTAGTGGTAAAAAAAGTTCATACTATGTTGATTTGAGACTAGTTCCTAGTTATCCTCATCAATTTAGAACTATGATAAAATATCTGCAAAACAATATTGCAGAAAGTGTAGGATTAGATAGTTTTGATTCTTTAGTATCAGTTCCTACTGGAGGTTTGGTTATTGCATCAGCATTGGCAATTGAAACAGTTAAGCCATTAATCTATGTAAGAAGTAAACCAAAAGACTATGGAACTTCAAAAGCAGTTGAAGGGCAAATTCATGAAGGAATGAAGGTTGTAATGATAGATGATGTTGCAACAACTGGAGGTTCGGTTGTAAATGCAATAAAGTCACTAAAAGAAGCAAACATAACAATAGAAGATGCATATGTAATTGTCAATAGAATGGAGGGTGCAGATGAAGCACTAAAAGAATTAGGAGTTAAATTGCATTCCATCACCAATATAATACAAATCACACAAGCATTACACGAACAAAAATTTGTTGATGGCGATATTTTAGAAAAAGTAAGAAAACAAATTAGCAAGTAATTTTTGGCAGCTCAGACAAATGCCTTTCAATCATCGTTCAGATATAACTCTGATTCTTCATCGCAGCCAGTAAATTTTGTCTGTGCTCATTTTAAAACTAACGGAAATAATATGGGCCCAAAGGGCTTCGATCCCTTGACTCCCCGGTTATGAGCCGGGTACTCTACCAAGCTGAGTTATGGGCCCTAAGCAGATGGATTTTACCTTCAGTATAAAATGTTATGAGTTCAACAATATGCTTCATAACAACTATCAAGCAATAGATTTTGTGCAGAGATAGATTTGTCTGCGATATGGATCAAGTTATCTGAATCAGTTGATGTTTTTTCAAGAATATTTCTCCAAGATGCAGCATGACGAATATCAGCTTCCGTATGAAGTTTAAAGTATTCTGTAGCTTCTTCATTAGACATTCCATAGAATTCTGCCAAGCCATCAAGTTTTGTTTGGCTAATTTTAGGAATTTCTTTTTCAAAAGCATACATTGCACATGCTCCACCTTCATAGGTATTCATTAATTCTGATAATTCCAAAACAGATTTCCTAGTCTTTTCTAATCCTTCATATTGAATTAATTCATATTCGGAAACTCCCAGCTCTCCTGCAAATTTAATCCATGATTTTATGTGAATGGATTCCTCTTGTTGATTATCAATTAATTCACTAATAACAGAATTAGGAGCTTTTTCTATAATAGGAGTCATAAATGATGGAACCGCCTTAACAAGTTGAAAGTATTCTTTAGAATAACCAGATAAAGAATCAAGAGTTAATTTTCCATCAGACCACATTTGATAGAATGGGTGTTTTAGTAAACTTCTTTCTTCAATCATTTCATCAATTCGTTTTATTAGATTCATATCACATCTTCCAATTTGCCAATAAAAAATCTTTGTGTGGTTTACAAAAGATTTTATGGACAAATTACCCAATTTTGTTGGGTTCCAGTGGTGTAGACCGGTCAAGCATACTGCCCTTTCAAGGCAGTGATCCCGGGTTCAAAATCTAACGATGAAAATCCCGGCTGGAGCACCAAGATTTAATTACTAATGAGAAAGTTTTTTGAATAGGCCAATCTTGGACAGGAAAAATATCGAGATTAATCCTTTACTTGAAACATATAGTAAGTATATCGATAAAATCAACCATGCATTAGATAGAGAATTATCGCTATATTCAGAATCAGAATTCATTGAACCACTAAAATACTCCTTAGAGGGTGGAAAACGAATTAGACCAATCATCTTAGTTTTGGCTGCCGAAAGCGTAGGAAAAATTGATGATAATACATTGGCAGCATCATGTGCTGTAGAATTTTTACATATGGAATCTATCATACATGACGACATTATAGATAACGAAACGATGAGAAGACAAAAAGAACCATTTCATATCAAATATGGATATAACACAAGTGTACTAACAGGAGATTTTGTTTTGGGGTTAATTCTTGCAATTTCTTCAAGATTAGACAATGCAAGAATAACAAAGGATTTGGCAACAACAGCAATGCTGATGAGTGAAGGAGAAATGATAGAAAGCAGATTAGAAACCAGTGAAGATGTTACTTTTGATGATTATCTCAAAGTAATTGAGTACAAAACTGCTACTGCATTTGAAGTGGCTGCAAGAATAGGTGCAATTATTGCAAATGGCAATGAAGAAGAAATAGAAGCGCTAACAGAATATGGAAAAAATATAGGAATTGCATATCAAATAAGAGATGATTTGTTAGATTGGAAGAATGAAGATAAATTATTTAATTTATTAATCAAGAAAAGTTCTGATCCAAGAGATGTTTTCAATAAAATGGAAGAACTTTTAAAAAAATATTCTGACAAGGCTAAAGTAAGTTTAAGAAAAATTTCAGATAATGATGCAAAAATGAATTTAGATAATCTTATAAAATTTACAACATTTAAGGCATAATACCTAAGC
>JABFSW010000211.1 GCA_013140415.1 Nitrosarchaeum sp. | reverse complement strand
ACATTTACAGATGTGCATTTCAGAGGAGAGTATTGGCGAACACCAAAAGAATACAATAATTTGACAAAAACAAGTGTGTATTCAGTACCGGAATATCCAGATTATCCATTTTTAGATCCACATTGGATTATCAGAGTTGATGGAAGTTGTGAAATTGGGCCAAATGCAGTACCAGTGTTTAGTCCATATGGATACAATAAAACAGAGAACATCAAAGAATTCATTCCAAAAATATTAGAGATGTTTAGATCTGGTGCAAGAAAAACAATATTTGATAAACAATTCCAAGAACTTGCAATAAATGAAATTCAATCATCGATATCAAAATCAGCAATGATTAACAGAGTTAAGCGATTCTTACCAAAAATTGATGCAAAAAAAATCACAGAGAAAGGAACCTCAGGAATTAGATCATCTGTAATAAATGAGAATGGACAATTTGTTCCAGATGTAATTTTAGAAGGTGATTCAATGTCTTTTCATATTTTGAATTATAACTCTCCAGGAGCCACAGGGGCTTTGCCATTTTCTGCATATATTGTAAATCATCTAAACAAACAAGGAATGTTTGAAAGTGAAAGTTCAGATGCACAATGTGGGCCTTGGAAATTTAGTGATATAATTGAAAAATTGGCATTATAAGAAATGATCTATGTTTAATTTTTAATATTATCAAGTATATTCTTTCTGGAAACTAAATATCCTGAATAACCTGCCTCTGGAGCTGTAACATCACTATCTATTTTTTTAAATATATAATCATCAAAAATTTTGGTGCTATCATAAAATTCTTCATCAATAATCAATCTATTTGCAGGTGCAATTCTATTTATCTTAGCACAACGATTTACGGTATTTCCAAAAATATCATTAATGGAGGATGTTGATGTTTTTGCTATTCTAACCATTCCATAAGTAGAACTAATCCTGTAATCAAAAACAGGTAGTTTTTGGCTTTCTAATTTTTTTGCTATGTCATCGTGGGATTCACCTAAAGTTAAACAGCAATCAAGACATTTCTTTAATACAGATTCTTCTTCTGATGACATGACTGGAAAATAAAATAATAACGCATCTCCAATATTTTTTATTACTATACCACCAAAATTTCTTACAATTCCGGCAATAGAGTTAAGAAAAATGTTATAAAATTCACTGGTTTCTGATTCAGATAATTTGGCAGTAATTTTTGTTGAATTCATAATATCCACCATACAAACACAGTATTTTTCACTATGATCAGAAAATTGTAATAAAATATCTTCTTGTTGTTTTATGACATCTTCTTTTTCTTTAATTTCAATTAACGATCTCTGAAGTTTTTCAGTCATGGAATCAAATGCATATGATAGTTCTCCAATTTCATCTCTTGTTGTAATATTAGTTCGAATATGAAAGTCTCCACTTGCAACTTGGTTTGCTGCATTTTTTAATTTTATTAGAGGTCGGGACATAGATTTTGAAAGTATAAATGCAATAATGGTCATTACAGCAGTAATTATTAGACCTGTTTGAAAAATTCTATTTTGAAGTACTAAAATTGGTTGAATCGTTTCTGCTTCTTCAATTTCTGCAAGCAAAACAAATCCCAAATCATTAGCGCAGTATGAAGAACCATAAATAGGGATTTTTCTATAATCAGGATAAAAGCCTACAAATTCTTTTCCTTCTCTAAAACATTTTTGAACTGGAATGGTATCAACTTTTTGTTTGAAGATAACACTGTCTATGAATCGAGACTCAGATAACATCAAAAACCCATCACTTACGATATAAACTTCTCCAGTTTCACCCAAACCGCTTCTATCAACTAAGATACTATCTAATGATTCAGTTCGCATTCTTGAGATAATTACTCCTATTGGTTCATCATCTTTTTTACTATCTGGAACAAAAATTGGAGAAACTATAATCATTTTTTTACCAGTATTAGTTGGCTCAAAATCGATAGTGGATTTTTTCAATCCTTTTTGAAATAACGGATCGTGAAGGAAATTATTATCAGTTAGTTTGCTAAGTGAAAAGAAAACTTTTCCATTCGCTCCTATAATTTTTACATCTTCAAAACCCATTGAAAATCCAATCCGTGTTTGAAATGCTTGAATTTGAGTAAGAAATTCTCCGAGTTTACTTTCTCTTACTTTATCAAATTCGTTTTCAGGGGTTTGATTTAATTCATTAACCAGAATTTTTATCATTGATTCATTTGCTAAAATTTGATTTTGGTCAATTTGGGATTCAAAAAGAAGTCTAATAGTATTACCACGTGCTGTAGATTCACCAATTAGAAGATCATTGGCTCTTTCTCTTAGAATTTGTTCTCCATAGTTGAAGCTCAAGTAGGCTGTAATTAAAAGCGTAATTACAGATACCATAATTACTAAAAGTATCAATTTTTTATCTATACTAAAGGAAATTTGCAATTCAGTTCGGTGTTAATTTTATATGAATATCAATTCTTCGAATATTTCCAACTGTAATACCCATCTTCCATTCTTCTGCATCATTAAATCAGTAAAACAAATTTTATTATGAAAGTTAATATTAAAATGAAATCATCTAGCGAGATTTATGAAATTAGTTTAACTTAGAATAAAAGTAATGTGAGAATAGGTTTACAATTTTAGAGTAGAATTAGTTCA
>JABFSW010000165.1 GCA_013140415.1 Nitrosarchaeum sp. | reverse complement strand
TAGGGAATCAAATTCTTGATGATGCAAGACAAGCAGAAGTCTTGATACTTGTTGTTGATATTGATGGAACCACTGACATTCAAGGACATCCTGTTCCAATAAGCACACATAATCCTCTTGAAGATGTTGAATTTGTTGAGTATGAATTTGATCAATGGTTTATAGACATACTTCGAAGAGAATGGGATAAGCTTACTAAAGAAATAGAACAAAAAAGAGCAAAACTAACTGATGGCATCACAAAAAGATTTACTGGTTTGGGAATTAAAGATTATCAAGTACAAGATGTATTACATAAACTAGAACTAGTTTCAAAAAATCCAAAGGAATGGACTGATTCTGATATCCAAACTTTTGTTAAAGAATTAAGAAAAAATACAAAACCAATAATAATTGCAGCAAACAAGGCAGATCTTTGCAAAGATCTTGATATAATTAAAAAAATCACTGACACTATTGTAATTCCTTGCAGTGCTGAGACTGAATTGTTGTTACGAAAAGCTGCCAAAGCTGGGATTATAAATTACAAATCTGGAGATGAACAGTTTTCTGTAGTGGAAAATAAAGAAATACTGCCACAACAACAAAAAGCACTAGATTTGGTAAACACTGTATTTTCAAAAATCCATTCAACCGGAATTCAAAAAATTTTAAACATTGCAGTATTTGATTTGTTAAAACTCATAGTTATTTTTCCTGTAGAAGATGAGACAAAACTAACAAACAAAAATGGTGATATCTTACCTGATGCAAAACTATTGTCGCAAGATTCTACTGCAAAAGATTTGGCAGGTTTGATTCATGCAGATATTGCCAAGGGATTTCTACATGCAATTGACTGTAAAACAAAACAAAGAATCGGCGGTGATCACAAACTAAAAAATGGTGATGTGATCAAAATTGTTTCAACATTAAGCAGAGGATAATATGATTGGTCTAGGCGTTGAAAGCACAGCTCATACCTTTTCTTGTGCAATATTGGAAAAAAAAGGAAAACAAGGAAAAATTCTATCTGATGTGAGAAAAATCTATCGTCCCCCCGAAGGTGAGGGAATTCATCCAAGGGAGGCATCGCGTCATCATGTTGAAAATAGTGCTATTGTGTTATCTGAGTGTCTTCAAGAGGCTGGCGTTACAATCAAAGATCTTGATATTATCTCATACGCAGCAGGACCCGGACTTGGTCCTTGTCTGAGAGTAGGTGCAGTAGTTGCACGTTCTTTAGCATCTTATTACAATATTCCAATCTATCCTGTAAACCATGCAATTGGACATATTGAATTAGGAAAATTACTTACTGGTGCAAAAAATCCACTCGTCCTTCTAGTCTCTGGAGGACATACAATGCTACTTGCATTTCTAAATAAACAATGGCGAGTTTTTGGAGAAACTTTGGATATTACATTGGGTCAGCTACTTGATCAATTTGGAAGATCTATTGGATTTGCATCTCCATGTGGAAAAAATATTGAAGACTTAGCTTCATTAACTTCTAATTATGTTCTACTACCATATTCTGTAAAAGGAAA
The DNA here is from genome assembly GCA_013140415.1 of Nitrosarchaeum sp. Classification (GTDB taxonomy): domain Archaea; phylum Thermoproteota; class Nitrososphaeria; order Nitrososphaerales; family Nitrosopumilaceae; genus Nitrosarchaeum. The sequence continues at coordinate 1,117 of JABFSW010000165.1, read as the reverse complement.
TGATGTATCGTTTTCTGGGTTGTTATCTGCAACAAAATCAATTGTACAAAAAAGTAAAACAGATGCATGCTTTTCATTACAAGAAACAGCGTTTGCAATGATCAGTGAGACAGTAGAACGTGCATTATCATTTACTAGAAAAAAAGAATTGCTAATTGTTGGCGGTGTTGCTGCAAACAAAAGATTATCTGAAATGCTACAAGATGTTTGTAAAAGATATGGTTGTAAATTTTTTGTAGCTCCACAAAAATATGCTGGTGATTGTGGTAGTCAAATATGTTGGACAGGTTTATTAGAATCACAAGTAAAAAAAGGCGTTTCTCTAGAAGAAACTTTTGTCACGCAATCATGGCGATTAGATTCAGTTAAAGTAGATTATTGATTTTTATGTTCTTTTATTGCATTTTCAATATTTTTTAGCCAATCTTTAGTATTGAACACTCCAAATTTGTATATTTGTTCACCTTCTTTTGTTTTGGCAGTAAAACATACTTTTTTTATCAATCTTCCTTCTTTCCAAGCTTTGTTTACATCGTTTAGCGGAACATCAGCTACCGTATCTCCAAAACGTTTTGAAAAATCCATCATTCTTGATTGTGTCTTATCAAATGCTAGTCTTCTATTCGTTAGAGTCAGAATCCCTGCACCAAGTTTGTCTTCGTTACAATCCTCTTGTTTTAGTCTTTTTTCTCCTTCTTCCATGATTATCTTTTAGTCTTATTCCTTAGGTTATAATTTTAATGAAAAAATCAAAAAACTGACCCAAATTTTAGAATTAGATCAGAGTGATATAGGCCATAATGTTATCAAAAATACAAACTACGTATACTGTGAATAAATAATAATATCAAAATCCATCAATATTTGTGGAAGAAATCATATTTGAACAACATTCCCTATTACTCTTTTTCATATATTTATTGAGTGGACTTGTGGGTGCTAGTATCTGTATTTATTTTTTTAAAATGTATAGATTATTTTCATCATCTCATATTTTTGGTCTTATGATTGGCTTTGCTCTTATTTCGTTTGGTGATTTTTTCTTTTCTGCCACGATTGATCTTGCTAATCAAAACGAATCTTACAATATTTTTCATTGGTCACAATTATCTATTAC
>JABFSW010000099.1 GCA_013140415.1 Nitrosarchaeum sp. | reverse complement strand
CCTGATAAAATGTATGTTTTTTTGTGGCCATACCAAAGTGCATCTCCAAAAGTAATCGGAATTAGTCCTGCATCTGCAATTTTTTCAATTTCTTTTATTTTATTTGTAATAGGTTTATCCCCTGACATAAAATCTGTGGGTGGAAGACAATATGGGTTTAATTTATTTTTTAAAAATGCATCTAGAATAATTTTATTTAATTCAATCATTGAATTTTTAACAATAGACACTCCATGTGTATTGTATTTCATTGGTTTTGTATGCATATCATATTTTACAGACCAATAATGTCCAAAAGAACCTCCACCATGAACAATTATGATTGATTCATCTATTTTCTTTAAATGTTTGACAATATTTTCAATTGTTTTTTTTCTTGGGGATAATGGCTTTTCTTTATTGGTGATAATTGAACCGCCTAATTTTATTAGAATCATGCTGTCACCAAATATTCATTCCATTAAAAAGTATCCAATCCTTTGAAGTCAATTTTTGCAGAAAAACACTCATAGTTTTTCTTTTTAAATTGTTCAACCACATTTTCTAAATTTGATTCATCAGTTAATGCAATAATGCATCCACCTCCACCTGCGCCTGTTATTTTTGCGCCAAGTGATGATTTTTGGGCCAATTCAATCATTGAACGTAATTTTTCATTAGATATGCCTATTGTTTCCAAGTATTCTTGATTTTTTAACATATTTTTACCCAGACCTGATAAATCATTATTTTTCAAAAGAACTAGGACCTTATTGATCAGATCTGACTCTTCGTTACATAGATTGGAAAATTTTTCCTCATTTTTTTCTTTGAATTGCTTTACGTTTGTGGCTATTGCTTCTGTAGAATGTTCTATTTCTGAATTTGCAATTACTAAATGAAAATTAGGTTCTGAATTTATTTTTGAGAATCCATTTTTTTTATCATATTCCATGATCCCTCCAAAAGTACACACAGTACAATCTGCCCCTGATGTATTTTGAAAAATAGTTCTTTCAGCTTCAATTGCCAACTCTAGAATCTCTTTTTTTGATGTTTCAGAAAATAATCTTGAGATTGCTGCTGCACCTGCAACACAACAAGCAGAAGAAGAACCTAAACCCACTCCCAAAGGAATTTCTGATTGAACTAATATTTCTATTCCTGTGTTTTGATTATGTTTTTCTATCATTTTATTTGCTAAAAAATAAAATGGTTTTAGTGGTGATTTAATTTCCGTAATTGGTTTATTTGGTGGCATGTTCAAATCTCCTATGTTTGATTTAATTGAAATTGTATTTTCATGTATTTTGCTGGCACTTACTGTAACCCGTTTGTTTATTGCACATAGTATTGCTTTTACTCCATAAACTACAAAATGCTCCCCAAAAAGAATTACCTTTCCAGGTGCAGAAGCCTTAGATTTCAAGTGAACACTATTGATCCATACCCAACAACTGAGTTCGTATCTCCTGTAATGTCTCCACTTGTAGCATATTTGAGCAATTCTCCTTTTGTAGCACCTAATTCTTTGCATGCTATCATGGTGGTCGCAATTGCTCCGTAACCACAAGCGCTTACATTTCTATCTTCTAAAATATTATAAAATTTTTTTACATCCAAGTTCAATATCGGTTCAATCAAAGCCATATCTTGTTCATGTGCAAATTCATTTTGTTCATAATGAGTAAAATCTGAAGAACCGATAATCATGACTTTCTTTTTTTCTGCAATTTTTACAATTGCCAGTCCTATGTCTTTAGCGGTATCTTTATTTTGATTAATCATAGATATTGGTAAGATTTTGAAATCTGAATACATTTCTTGCATTATGGGTATTTGTACCTCCAAACTGTGTTCTCGTGTGTGAGAAAAATAATCAATATCAATTATTTCTGATATGTGAGAAATTTCTTCTGCTGCTTCTGAATCTACTTCCACATCTCCCAACGGTGTATTCCATTTACAATCTTTCATTGTTGCAACACTACTTCCAATTCCCCAGTGATTGGGTCCAATTATTATAAATAATTCTGGTACATCTGATGATATTGCATAAAATGAATGACATGCTATTGGCCCTGAATACATGTATCCTGCATGTGGACAAATAACTCCAAAAATTTTCTTTTTAGTATTGGATGGTGGAATTTTGCCTGGACCAAATTTATGCAAAAAACACTCTTTGATAGATTTTTTTAATTCTTTTTTCTCACTTGGATAGAACATTCCGGCTACTGCCGGCGTTCTAATTTGCATTACTCTATTTCCTCTTCCGTTATCTTTGTTTCAAAATCATCTATTTCGTATTTCATTGATTCATCTTCCTTTAGTTCTCCTCTTTCTATGAGAACTTGACGAACCAATAGCCAATATACTGTGGCAAGAGCTTTTCTTCCTCGGTTGTTTGCTGGAATAATCACATCTAATTTCGACGTAATGTTATCCGTATTTGAAATTCCAATTACTGGAATACCTGCATTGGTTGCTTCAGTAATTGCTTGTACATCTACTTGAGGATCAGAAATTAGAACCAATTTTGGCTCAATGTAGTATGGTAATGATGGATTAGTAAGAGTACCAGGCATGAATCTACCTAGTAATTTTTTAGATCCTAGCATTTCACAAAATTTCTCAATTGGGGTATTTGCATATTGTCTAGCAGAACAG